>NZ_JBQHWA010000053.1:0-12754 GCF_052064225.1 Blautia massiliensis (ex Liu et al. 2021)
TCTCCGGCCATCGTCGGATGCATGCGGCACAGAAGGCGGGGTTAATAACAATACCGGCAATTGTCAGAGAAATGACGGATGATGAAGCTGTTATTGCCATGGTAGATGCAAACATCCAAAGAGAAGAACTGCTTCCGAGTGAAAAGGCATTCGCTTATAAGATGAAGCTAGAAGCAATGAAAAGGCAAGGAAGTAGAACTGATTTAACTTTGTCTCAAAATGAGACGAAGTTGCGATCTGATGAGATATTAAGCAAGCAAGTAGGTGAAAGTAGAGCGCAGGTTCAAAGATATATTCGTTTGACAGAACTTATCCCAGTGTGAAGATTTTGTGAACTTTGCGAAATAAAATAATTACTGATATTAGATTCAGCGGAATAGATTCCAGATGTTAATCATTAATTAAGAGGAAACAAAAAAGTCGTTTAAAATTAAATGGTGACGAATTATTAAACTTGTGATAGAATGAAAAAAACATTGAAAGAAGCTGAACTAAATGGATACACAAATTGATATCATATTGCAGGGAGGACAGTTTAAAAAGCTGTTAGAGGAACAGAGCGTTGAATTACGAGAAAAATATGATATGAAAAGAGCAGAACTGGAGATATTATACTTCCTGTCAAAATGCGGAACACATAATACCTCTACGGATATCCACCATCAGTTGATGATGAACCGTGGACATATTTCGCAGGCAGTTGACAGTCTCTGCAGGAGAAATTATCTTATTGCGATACCGGATAAGAATGATAGAAGATATATTCATTATGAAATATCTGATTATGCGAAGGATCTGGTAACAGAAATGACGAAGAGAAGGGAAGCAATGAACGGGATGATTTTAAAAGGTGTGTCGGAAGAAGAATTGAAGGTTTTTCGGGAAGTATCGGAAAAAATCAGGAAAAATATAAATGAATTAATTTAGATGATTAAAAGATGCAAAGTAATGGTTAAGGTGCTTCGCATCTTTTTTAAATTATTTTGGAAACCTATTGACAAGAGAAATACAGGTGATATAATACTTTAAAAATAAATAATTTAAAAATAAAACATGTTTCGCGAGAAACATATTTTTTGCGGAACACGATGGCACTCAACAAGCAAGAGTGCTAACAAAAGAAAGGCAGGTTATTCATATGAAATTAAAACCATTGGGTGACAAAGTAGTTCTTCAGTATCAGGATGTTGAAGAAAAGACAGAATCAGGAATCATTCTGCCAGACAGCGCAAAAGAGAAACCGCAGGAAGCTGTAGTAATTGCAGTTGGTCCGGGAAAATGTAAAGACGGACAGAGGGTTGCCATGCAGGTAAAAGAAGGAGATAAAGTCATTATTTCTGAATACGGCGGCACAGAAGTAAAAATTGGCGACGAAGAATATAAAATTGTAATCCAGGATGACATTCTGGCAATTGTCGAGTAATAGAAACAGTAGAAAGAAGGAAATTATCATGGCAAAAGAGATTAGTTTTGATATTGATGTTCGAAAAAAAATGGAAGCCGGCGTAGACAGACTGGCAAATACAGTAAAAGTAACATTGGGACCAAAAGGAAGAAATGTTGTACTGGATAAATCTTACGGTGCACCATTAATTACAAACGATGGTGTGACCATTGCAAAAGAGATCGAACTGGAAGATCGTTTTGAAAATATGGGCGCACAGCTTGTAAAAGAGGTGGCTACCAAGACAAACGACATTGCAGGAGATGGAACAACAACAGCTACAGTTCTGGCACAGGCACTTGTAAAAGAAGGAATGAAAAATATCGCAGCAGGTGCAAATGCCATTGTTTTAAGAAAAGGAATGAAGAAGGCAGCAGATGTGGCTGTGCAGGCAATTGAAGAAATGAGCCATCCTGTTACCGGTAAGGATCATATTGCAAAAGTAGCTGCAATCTCTTCCGGTAATGAAGAAGTCGGTGAGATGATTGCCGATGCAATGGAAAAAGTCGGAGAGAACGGCGTTATTACGATTGAAGAATCAAAGACCATGAAGACGGAGATCGACGTAGTCGAAGGTATGCAGTTTGACAATGGATATCTTTCCGGATATATGTGTGATGATAAAGAAAAAATGATCGCCAACATGGAGGATCCTTATATCCTCATGACAGATAAGAAGATTTCAAACATCCAGGATATCCTTCCTGTTTTGGAAAATGTGATGAGAGAGAGGAAAGAACTCCTGATCATTGCAGAAGATGTGGAGGGAGAGGCACTTACCACATTGATTGTCAACAGACTGAGAGGCACTCTGAAGGTCGTTGCTGTAAAGGCACCGGGATATGGTGACAGCAGAAAGGCAATGCTTGAAGATATCGCAACACTTACCGGCGGTCAGGTGATCATGGAAGATCTGGGACTTGAACTTAAAGATACCACGATGGACATGCTTGGCCGTGCAAAATCTGTAAAGGTTACAAAGGAAAATACTACGATCGTAGACGGTGCCGGGAACAAGGAAGACATTGATGCACGCATTGCCAGCCTGAAGAGACAGATGGCTGAAACAACATCCGATTTTGATAAAGATAAACTCATGGACCGTATCGCTAAGATGGGCGGAGGCGTTGCAGTGATCCGTGTCGGCGCGGCAACAGAAACAGAAATGAAGGAAGCTAAATACCGCATGGAAGATGCCATGAACGCAACAAAAGCAGCCGTATCGGAAGGCATTATCTGCGGCGGCGGATCTGCATATATCCATGCACAGAAAAAGGTAGAGGAACTGTTGGCAGCCCTGGAGGGTGATGAGAAGACCGGAGCCGGAATCGTAGCAAAGGCACTGGAAGCACCACTGTATACGATTGTGGAAAATGCCGGTCTGGAAGGCCCGGTTATCGTAGACAAGGTAAAGAAGAGTGAGCCTGGCATGGGATTTGATGCAGCCTCAGAAACCTTTGTGGATATGATGAAACAGGGTATTATTGATCCGGTGAAGGTAACAAAGAACGCATTAATGAATGCGGTAAGTGTGGCAGCTACACTTCTTACTACAGAAGCTGCGGTAGCGGACATTAAAGAAAATACACCTGCGCCGCAGCCACAGCCGGAAATGTATTAAAGAGAACAGGTAAAATCAAATAACTGGAGAGCAACAAAATGGGGAGATGGCTGGTACATCTCCTCTTTTTGTTCTCTTTTATTATTTTTATATGAAATGAGGCTCATTATGAAATATGCAGTTATATATCAGTCAAAAAGTGGCAATACACGTTTAATAGCAGAAAAGATCTATGGTGCTTTAAATACAGAGGATAAAACAATTGTAGATATTGATACAGAGCAGGATATACCTGCGGCGGATGTCTATCTGATCGGGTTTGGAATTCATGGTTATTCCTGCAGCATGGATATCTCAGATGTATTTGAGCAGATTACAGGCGGAAAATATGCAGTGTTCGTTACCTGCGGTTATGTGCCGACAGAACAATATAAAGAAAAGCTTGAAAAAAATCTTGAAGTCTGGTACCCGGACGAGGGAGAGTATCTGGGAATGTTTCTCTGTCAGGGGAATGTGGAGTCAGATAGAAGGAAAATTATGATCAGTCAGATGCCAAGTAAAGAAAAAGAGATGCAGCAGATGTTTCGACTGGGAAATACCCATCCGGATGAAGAAGATCTGGAAAATGCGGTTGATTTTGCCATTAAAATTCAGGCAGAAATTGGGGATTAAATAAGAAAATAACATGTATTGATGTAAATAAAAAGAGAGGAGCGGTTGAAGATGCCAGAGCAGAGAGAAATATTGAATGCAAATGAAATCAGAAAGTTTACAAATGAATTAACCTATCGTCGGTATCTGATGAACAAAGGAAAAATACAGGAACTGTTTCGTAAAATGACACTTCAGGAGTATATTGCTTTGTATACTATAGAATCTGAGAGAGAAAATTCTCCGAATAATAATGGGAGAACGTATTTAAAGGATTTATCAGAAAAGATGCAGCTGACAATACGGCAGACATCAAAAATGGTAGAAAAGCTGAAAGATCGTGGACTGGTACTGTGGTCTTATGAAGGAAGCGGAAGTGAAGGAACATATGTGACTGTTACAGAAACGGGACAGAAACTGTTTAAGGGTCAGGAAATGATTCTGAGAGAATGTTATGGAAAAGTGATCAACAAATTCGGAAAAGATAATTTGATCATGTTATTAAAAATGATGAAACAACTGGATAACCTGATGTGCAGCGAAATAAAAGGGATGGGAGAGGTCGATTCGTATGGGAGAGCTGATGAAGCGGATGAATGATTATGCTGTGCAGAATGAAGCTATCTGCCGGAAAAATGATCATATTGATCCTAGATTGTATGAAGAGTTTGGTGTTAACCGGGGGCTGCGGGATGAAAATGGAAAAGGTGTGCTTACCGGTTTGACTAAGATTTCCCGTATTGTATCATCATGTGTGAAAGATGGAGAAAAAGTACCTTGTGACGGGGAATTGTGGTATCGTGGATATAAGGTAGAAAAATTGATTGGCAATCTTGGAGAAGAACAGCTTGGTTTTGAAAAGATCGCTTATCTTCTGTTGATGGGGGAATTGCCTTCAGAAGATGAAGAAAAAAAGTTCCGGGAAGTGATTGGCACATGCAGAACGCTTCCAACGAACTTTACCAGAGATGTTATTATGAAGGCACCATCTGAGGATATTATGAATTCAATGACAAGAAGTATTCTGACACTGGCTGCTTATGATAAAAAGGCAAAAGACATCAGCGTCAGTAATTCGTTGCGTCAGTGCATCCAACTGATTAGTGAATTTCCACTCCTTGCTGTATATGCATATCATGCCTATAATCATTACGAAAAAAACCAGAGTATGTATATCCATAATCCGGATCCGAAACTGTCTACAGCTGAGAATCTTCTAATGATGCTCAGGCATGATCAGAAATACACACCGGTTGAAGCGAAAGTTCTGGATACTTCATTGATTCTTCATATGGAACATGGCGGCGGAAATAATTCTACTTTTACAACCAGAGTGGTGACCTCTTCCGGTTCAGATACATATTCAACAATTGCTGCCGCTATGTCATCTTTGAAGGGACCGAAGCATGGCGGCGCAAACAAAAAAGTTGTGGAGATGATGGATAATATACGGGAAAATGTAAAGGATTTTTCTGATAAAGAAGAAATATCAGCATATCTTATGAAGATAATTGACAAACAGGTATTTGACAAAAAAGGGTTGATTTACGGAATGGGACATGCGGTGTATACATTGTCGGATCCAAGAGAAAGAGTATTTAAAAAATATGTGGAAGCGCTGGCAAGAGAGAAAGGCCGGGAGAGCGATCTCCAGCTCTATGAGAATGTTGAAGTGATTGCACCTAAACTGATTGCAGAAAACAGAAATACTATAAAACGAGTGAGCCCGAATGTGGACTTTTACAGCGGATTTGTATATGACATGCTAGGCATTCCACGTGAATTATATACTGCGATTTTTGCAGTAGCGAGGGTAGTCGGGTGGAGTGCGCATCGTATGGAAGAACTGATCTGCACAGATAAGATTATCCGTCCGGCTTATATGAGTGTTATGGAGGAAAAAGAAAAATGTTAGAAAAACTGGCAGGACCCATTATAGGGGCATTGATTGGATACTGTACTAATTATATCGTTGTCAAAATGCTGTTTTATCCTAAACAGGAAGTCAGAATCTTTGGACGAAAACTTCCTTTTACTCCGGGGGCAATTCCTAAAGGAAAGCCAAGGCTTGCCAGAGCAATCGGAATTATTGTGGCGGACGATCTTCTAACGGAAGATGATATTAAACAGAAAATGATTTCTTTGGAAACAGAAAATGCTGTTGTGGATCAGATTGTTCAGGGATTATCTGTTGATCTTCATACCTGTGTTTCAAAAGTATGTTCGTCCGAGTTGAATTATGAAGAGATAAAAAACAGATTGATTTCTGAACTGTCCAGCCAGATCCTTGATTCTGTTCAACATATGAATCTGGATAATCTTATTGTTCAGGAAGCCGGAAAAGCTGTTAAAGCCAAAACAAAGGGCTCCATGTTGGAAATGTTTCTGAATGATGAAATGCTTAATTCCCTGATACAGCCTGTTGGAGGAGAAATAGTAAAGTATATTAATGAAAAAGGACCAGATTTTATAAAGGAAGAACTGGAAACTAAAATTGATACGTTAGGAGAACAATCTGTCATAGATCTCTGTAACCATATGAATATTTCGGAAGGAGCCGTTCGGAAAATAGTAGCAGATTTTTATCACAAAGCAATTGATTCTGTCATCGGAAAGCTGATCGGTAATTTGAATATTGCAGAAATTATCGAAGATAAAATCAATGCTATGAATGTAGATAGTCTGGAGAAACTGGTGCTGACTGTGATGAAAAAAGAATTGGATACAATTGTAAATCTTGGGGCTTTAGTAGGTGCAGTTTTAGGAGTTTTAAATATTATTATATAATTTCTTATGTAAAGAAGATAATGATTGTAAACTAAGTTTTCATGGATGAATGAAAAGATATATATGATATAGCACAAATAGGACAAGAGGACAACAGGAATTTACTGTGTAGTTGTGATTGTATTGATGAACACTGTTTGTAAGAGATAACCTCCAGTTTATCTGTTTCTTAAAATGACAAACAGCATTTAAGCAAAGCCAAAAGTATGCCGATTAAGTTTTTAAAAGCTTCTGGTAAAGGTTTTTTTATAGATAAGGATGGCTATGCACTGGGAATTCGAGATGAATTGGCAGATGTAATTAAAGTTGATGCTTTTAAGAAGCAGATGAAAGATATTATCGAGTATCGTACGATGGAATATTATCGGAGACGGTATGTAGAGAAGTAATCAAAAGTATTATTTACAGAAGAAGTAACAGAGCGGATCGCGAGGTGTCTGACATGTTAAAAAACGTACTGATCGTGGTGGATGATATAGAAAAATCCATAGAGTTTTATAAGGACTTATTTGGACTGCAAGTGATTCTTAAGAATAAAGGCAATGTGATCTTATCGGAGGGACTTGTTTTGCAGGATGCCGACGTATGGGGGAAAATATTGAATGAAACTTCTACGCCATTCAATAACATGATGGAATTGTATTTCGAGGATTTTGATATAGATGGATTGCTTGCAAAATATGAATCCGGTAAGTATTTCGTCCGATATGCCACTGAACTGACAGAACTTGCAGGTGGGCAGAAGCTTGTAAGGCTGTATGATCCGAGTGGTAATCTCATCGAGGTTCGTACGCCATTTATGTGTAATTAAAGGAGAAGATATGCAGATTTTTGTTGATGCAGATGCCTGTCCGGTAGTCGGTATTGTTGAAAAAGTTGCAAAAGAGCACAGTATTCCGGTAACGTTGTTGTGTGATACCAATCATGTGTTATCATCTGATTACAGTGAAGTGATCGTAGTTGGAGCCGGAGCAGATGCCGTGGATTATAAACTGATCAGCATTTGCCATAAAGGCGATATTGTTGTATCACAGGATTATGGAGTTGCGGCAATGGCACTTGGAAAAAATGCGTATGCGATTCATCAATCCGGGAAATGGTATACCAATGAGAATATTGACCAGATGCTTATGGAGCGGCATCTGAATAAGAAAGCACGAAGGGCATCCGGAAAGAAGCACTTAAGAGGCCCAAGAAAACGAACATCGGAGGATGATGAGCATTTCAGAGAATCCTTTGAGAAAATGATACATATGGCAATGGATAAGGAGAATTGATTTGAACGTACAGATTTTTGGAACAAAGAAGTGCAATGATACAAAGAAAGCAGAACGTTTCTTTAAGGAACGTGGGATCAAGTTTCAGTTTATTGATATGAAAGAAAAGGGTATGAGCAAGGGCGAATTCAATTCGGTTGCCCAGGCAAATGGCGGACTGGAAAATATGATCAACTGGGAGGGCAAGGATAAGGATCTGCTTGCGCTCATTAAATACATTGCAGAGGAAGATAAACTTGAGAAGGTACTGGAAAACCCGCAGGTGATTAAGACACCGGTGGTTCGTAATGGAAAACAATCCACTCTTGGATATCAGCCGGATATCTGGAAGGCGTGGAAGTAAGAAACAGGATGTTTTACCATGTATGAGGAAGAAGAAAATCGCTGGCGTTGTTCCTTCCGGTCTGATGGAAAATGGATCAATGTAAACGAACTTCTGCAGACGTTTGGCGGAGGTGGACATGCTGCAGCAGCTGGTGTGCGCAAACGGACGAATGATGTTGAAAAATTCAGGCAGGAAATCCTTGAGCGGATTGTTATGATGAGAAAGTTTTCCGGGCAGGATAAATAATAATTAGAAACGGAACACAGGAGAACCGGGAGGTGTAGAATGATGGAAAAGAAAAGAACCTATATTGCAATCGATCTTAAGTCATTCTATGCGTCTGTGGAATGTAAAGAACGAAATAGGGATCCTTTGACGACCAATCTTGTGGTTGCGGATAAAAGCAGAACAGAAAAAACGATCTGTCTTGCGGTATCGCCAGCATTAAAGTGTTATGGGATACCAGGAAGGGCTCGTTTATTTGAGGTTGTTCAAAAAGTAAAAGAAGCCAACAGCGTCCGCAGGTGGAAAGTGCCGAACAGAACTTTTATCGGAGCCTCTGATGACAGCACAGAATTAGATACCAATCCGGAACTGGAGATTGATTATATTGTTGCTCCTCCCCGGATGGCCCTCTATCTGGAATACAGCACCAGAATTTACAGTATTTATCTGAAATATATTGCGCCGGAAGATATTTTCCCGTATTCGATCGACGAAGTATTTATGGATGTAACGGATTATCTGCATACTTATAATATGACAGCAAGAGAACTTGCAATGACCATGATACAGGATGTACTGAAAACGACAGGTATAACGGCAACTGCTGGAATCGGAACGAATATGTATCTGTGTAAGATTGCGATGGATATCGTGGCGAAGCACATTAAAGCAGATAAAGATGGTGTACGAATTGCAGAACTGGATGAAATGTCATACCGAAGGAAACTCTGGGGTCACAGACCACTTACTGATTTTTGGAGAGTAGGAAAAGGATATGCAAAGAAGCTGGAAGAATACGGGCTTTATACAATGGGAGATATTGCCAGATGTTCCATCGGAAAAGAAAATGAGTTATATAATGAAGACCTGTTATATAGGTTGTTTGGTGTTAATGCAGAGCTGCTGATCGACCATGCCTGGGGATATGAGCCCTGTACCATGGAAATGGTCAAGGCTTATAAGCCGGAAACGAACAGTGTTTGTTCCGGGCAGGTACTTCATTGCCCTTATGATTTTGAAAAAGCAAAATTAGTCGTCAAAGAGATGACGGACCAGATGGTTTTGGATTTGGTGGATAAGAAGCTTGTAACGGATCAGATCG
The DNA here is from genome assembly GCF_052064225.1 of Blautia massiliensis (ex Liu et al. 2021). Classification (NCBI taxonomy): domain Bacteria; kingdom Bacillati; phylum Bacillota; class Clostridia; order Lachnospirales; family Lachnospiraceae; genus Blautia; species Blautia massiliensis (ex Liu et al. 2021). Next base: position 9,373 of record NZ_JBQHWA010000053.1, read on the forward strand.
TGTTGACGGTTGGTTATGATATTGAGAATCTGAACAATGCCGACAGGAGAAAGCAGTATCATGGAGAGGTTACGATCGACCGTTATGGAAGAAGAATTCCGAAACATGCACATGGAACGACCAATCTGAAACGGCAGACTTCCTCAACCAAGATAATAACGGATGCAGTAATAGAGTTATATGACAGGATCGTTGACAGAAACCTGCTTGTCAGAAGAATCAATATCACAGCGAACAGGCTTGTGGATGAAAGTTCTGTCAAGAAAGAAGAAGTATATGAGCAGCTGGATCTTTTTACGGATTATGAGGCGCAAAGGAAAAAGCAGGAAGAGGAAGAGGCTGCGCTGGATCGCGAAAAACGTATGCAGGAAGCAATGCTCAGTATCAAAAAGAAATTTGGAAAAAACGCTGTACTGAAGGGGATGAATCTTCAGGAAGGTGCAACCGCCAGGGACAGAAATGAACAGATTGGCGGTCATAAGGCGTAAAGGAGTTGAAAGAGGATGAAAAATAATTCTTATGACGATATCATTAATTTACCGCATCCGGTCTCTAAGAATCATCCGCAAATGCCACTTCGGGATCGGGCAGCGCAATTTGCTCCTTTTGCAGCCCTGACCGGACATGATGCTGCGATAAAGGAAACGGCAAGATTAACCGATGAAAGATTGGAACTGAGCGAGGAAGCGATTGCTCAGCTGAATGAAAAAATCAATATAATCAGAAATAATATCGGTATAGAACAGAAAATATCGATAACTTATTTTATTCCCGATGCAAAAAAAGCAGGCGGCTCCTATGTTACGTGCTCTGGTATTGTAAAAAAGATAGACGAATACGAGCATACCATCATTATGACGGATCAAACGGTCATTCCAATCGAGCAGATAAGTGATATTAAATGTGAAGAGTGGTAAATGTGAAAATAGATGCAGAGAATATAGAATGTTTCACTAGAAAAAGCTGAGACAGAAAGTGGAGGTGACCACGATGGCTTCTTTTGATCAGAAGCTCCGTACGTTATATCTGATGGAAATCCTGCTTGAACGTACCGATGATGAACATATGTTAGCATTTATCGTTAAAACAAAAGAAGGCACCATTTATCATGCCGGTGATTTAAACGACTGGTATTGGGATGGCGAGCCGAAAGCTGACAACCAGAGACTTACTTCAGCATATCATGCGGAGATCAGGAAAATCAAAGGTATGCATTTTGACGCTGCATTTGTCCCCCTAGATCCGAGACAGGGAGATCACTATGCTGATGGGATCCTGTATTTTCTTAAAAATATAGATTGCAATGTCATTTTCCAATGCATTACTGGAATGATGCTAATGTAATTAAGCGGTTTATTACTGAATATCCGCAATATAAGTCACGCATTAAAAACACAGAATGTACAAAAGGAGAAGAATTATGAAATTTAAGATGATTCATGAAAACTACAATGTATCAGATCTGGACCGATCTATTAAATTTTACAACGAGGCCCTTGATCTGCACGAAGTGAGAAGAACGACTACCGATGATTTTATCATTGTGTATCTGAGCAACAATGTAAGTGATTTTGAGTTGGAGCTTACCTGGCTTAAAGATCATCCACAGCCATATAATCTGGGTGAATGCGAATTTCACCTGGCATTTCAGGCAGAGGATTACGAAGCAGCGCACAAAAAGCACGAAGAGATGGGATGCATTTGTTTCGAAAATGAAGCAATGGGAATCTATTTCATTGTAGATCCAGATGGCTACTGGCTTGAGATACTGCCGTAAATTTGGTTGGAAAATCTAATAAAGCGGATGTATATTGACAATTTTAAAATCACCTTCAGGCTATAATAAACAAAATAGTCTGAAGGTGATTCTTCTACGAAACACAGTTTACTGCTTATAATATTTCGCAACATCGTTTTTGAATTTTTCAAAAAGAGGATAATAAATATTTATAATGTCCTGAAATTTCTCTGCGGCGAAAGTACCATCGTAATCATGAGACAAATGATTTCTGGATTTCAGCATTTGCAGCCAGGTGTCATCATCAATAATACCATTGGTAAATGCCTGCTGCAGAGTTTCGCGTGGAGAGCCAACTGCAAAATCAAGAATTCCCATTTTTTTGATCAGAATATCTTTCATAACTTTCCAGGAGATGTCGAAAGTAAGACTGAAATTGAGAACAGTTCCTTCGAGAACAAAATCGGTCTTGGGGTCGGCTGTTTTGCTTTTTGCAAGATTGGAGAGACTTTTACAGAAAGTGTTATAGCGGTTAATAAATTTGTTTTCCATATTTTTTTATATCCTCCAATAAATACTCATTTTTTATACTGTCAAAGTCAAAAATATCAATTTTCCTTAGCGTTTCAATCTGCTGAAGATCATCTTCTAACTGCATTAGATTATCACAGCCGTATACTACAAAATCAATATCACTGGTGGGGGTCGCAGTGCCTGTGGCGAAGGAACCGAATAAATCAAGGCGCTTTACATTATTTTTTTTGCAAATCATGGTTACTTTTTCGATGATTTCGGAAATGGGCATTACGTTCATGATCCACTCATGTCCTCCTTTACTTGGAAAATTCTGATAAAAATATGATAGCAGTTTCTATAGATTAATTCAACTTTAAAGACACTGACTGCGGTTGGTGTTATTCTATAGTCGTAATCCTTTCGTGGCGTTATGGATTATTTTAATTTTTCTTTTTCGGCATTTAAGAGTTCAAGATTGAGCCCTTGTTCTCCAGTTGTTTTATCTACCCAAAGATTCAAAGAGTCTATGGCTAAAGAAATTTCATCAAGTTTTTTACTGATATAAGCAAAATCTTTCATTTCATCATCGCTGATCTTACCGTCACGGGCAATCTGGATCAGACGACCGGTAAGAGGATTGATTTCATTTAAACTGGCAATTGTCTCCAAAATGATATTTGACAGATCGGTCATTTCTATTTCTGGAACATAACGATAGCCGATTTCGCATTTGTGAGAGCAATAATAATTGCAAAGATCTGGTCTTTTATAGGCATCTGCCATCTGGAGGATATCATAAGGCGTAGGTTCTTGTGTTTCATATTCAAATTTTTCAATTTTTGAATCAGAGACAGCATCCATTTTTTCACTGGCTTCTGCTCTTGTAAGTCCTGCCGCTTCGCGGCAAAGCTGGTAAATTGTTTTGTTTTCCCTGGTGGATTGTTTACCCATGAGAATTTCCTCCTCGTATATCGCTAAACTTGCGGATTATTTATGTTCCAGGCCGCATGCTGAGCATGTATTTCTTATATTAATTTTACTAAGACTTCCCATACCCCAAATGGGCTTCGCACCTTAAAAATTCAATATTTCAGCTAACAAAATAGCAATTTATGCCATCGCAGTCCC
>NZ_JBQHWA010000054.1:0-12520 GCF_052064225.1 Blautia massiliensis (ex Liu et al. 2021)
ACTATATAATAAAAATAAAAATTTGACAAAAAAATAAGCCTATTTCAAGGCTTTGCAGTACTTTTTTGGATTTCAATGTGTCAAACTCCCGAGGAATCCAAAGGTGACAGAAAAAGAGACAGGAATAGCAGAAAAGACCTGCTTCAGATGGGTTTACAGATAAAATTGGTTATGGTAAAATATAACAGAATATATAATACGGAGGAGATTTGCCATGAAACAGTCAGATTCATGCAAAATCTATAATAAACTCTGTAATAACAGCCGCAGTGATAACAGATTTCTGACCGGGGCTGTTTTTGTATTATCCAAAAGTATTGAACTTAAAGAGGAGATGAAAAATGAATTGCGAAAAAACACCTACAGGAAAACCAAGCGAAGATCGTCGTTGGATGCAGTATTATCCGGAAATGATGCTCAAAATGATTCAGAAACCAGAGTGCACCTTATGGGAATACCTGGAACAGCATTGTCCTGGACCAGATGTGGTGGCAATCCATTATTATGGAGAAGATATCACCTGGAAAACTGTTTTCGAGGAATCCGAAAAATGTGCGAGATCATTGCGGGCGATGGGATTTGGCGAAGGAGATCAGATTCCTGTATTTTTCAGACTGGTTCCTAATTTTGTATTCCTTTTACTGGCAGCGGAGAAAATCGGTGCTTCTCTGTTATGCAGAGATAACACACTTCTGGAAAACGTTGAGGCAGTCAGCAAAGCCGATGCAAAAGCAATTTTTGCACACGATTTCCTGGCACCGAAGGAACTGAGAACTTATTGTGAGGGTGCAGGAGTCAAGAAAGTAATTCTTCTGAACCCGATGTACTATGGAGAGGAGAGTACGCTTCCGGATTACATAAAAGAATCTCTGGAGGAGAATTATCCACGGGTAACAGCATCCGGTGAGAATACCATGACCTGGGATGAATTTATCTCAATCGGTAATTATTATGTAGGAAAAGTTGAAGCGGAAAAAGATCTCAACAGACCGCTGTTCCGTGCTTACACAAGTGGTTCCACAGGCCCGTCCAAACAGGTTATCCACTGTGCGAACAGCATACTCGGTACTGTATGTCAGATGAAATTTTATGGCGGACCTGACGATGTTCGTCCAACATGGATGGTAACCTGTCTGCCACCTGCACTGGTAGCCGTTGTTGTTTCCATGGTACTGCTTCCGTTATCCTCAAACAAACTTCTGATCATGGATCCGTTTGTTGATCCGGAGGACGTAGATCTTGAGATGATGCGTTACAGACCAAACGTCTGGCCGATGATTCCGATGTTCATTGAAGCGGTTATGCGTAATGGACGTGTTCCGGATGATTATGATATGTCTCATCTTCTGGCAGCAGGAGCAGGATGCGAGGCGGTAAACAACAATCAGCTGGACCGTGTGCAGGAATTTCTTCATAAACATAACTGCAATGTTCGTTTTACAGTGGCATATGGAAGCAGTGAGGGAGGTTCCAACCTTACATTCCAGATGGCCCCTAAGTCCATCCACAACGGAAATGTGGGAATTCCGATGCCACTGAATGATATGGGCGTTTTCAAACCTGGAACACAGGAAGAACTTGGATATAACGAGATGGGCGAGATCTGTACTGCAGGTCCTGGAAATATGCTTGGTTATGACAGAAGAAGTGCCACAGCAAAAACACTCCAGAGACATGCGGACGGCAAGATCTGGCTTCATACCGGCGATATTGGTTATGTAGATGAGGATGGCGTTTTCTACGTACTGAACCGTGGTGCCGCATATCGTTATGGTGGTGGTGAGCTTGCAGTACTTCCAATGGAGAACCGCCTTGCAGACGCCAAGATCAAAGGAATTAAAGACGAATTCTTCGTACTGATCGAAGATGAAGATCATGACGGATACTTTGTTCCATACCTCTATGTTGTTTTGGAGGACGGATACAAAGTTGATGATATCATTAAAGACGTACAGTCTTGTCTGGAACCATACATGTTTCCAGTTGAAATACTGGCAATTGATGAGAGACCTTTCTTCCACTTTAAGACAAACCGTATTGAGTTGTCCAAAGAGCTGAAGAAAAAGAATCACGATTGCTGAAAACCTGGTACTGTAAAAACAGTAAAAACCAGATGAAGCTGTAAAACAAAAAAAGAAAGAAGGAGAGAAAAATGAGTACAAAATTACACTCAGGTCTGAAGCGCACCCTTGCATGGCTATTGACAGCTGCAATGCTTGCACAGGGATGCTTCGTTGTATCTGCGGATGATTTTTCAAGCGAGCCGGTGGCAGCGCAGGAAACTCAGGCAGATACACAGTCTGATGCGGAAACAGTTGATTTTGACACAGATGCTGTTGAAACAACAGAATCATCAGACGATGTTACGTCAGAGGAAGATGAAATTGCTGCCCCGGACGTAGAGCAGGATGCTGATGTGGAAGATATTTCACAGGAGGCAGACAGCGAGGAGTTAACAGCTCCGGAACAGACCACAGATGACAGTGCAGTTGCTGAGCAGGACGCATTTGATGACGGCAGCGCAGTTGCGGCATTTTCTGATGGTACTGAGACACAGGATGCAACAGATGATACATCGAGAATTGAAAAAGGAAGCATTCAGATTACATCCGATAAATCTTATGATTATACCAGAATTAAAGATCTTAACGGATATTACAGATGGGCAGTAGCAAATTACCCTTCTAATAACAGTACAATTAATATGTGTGTGGGTGAAACAAGAGTTGGTACTTTACATGCACTTTATACTTCAAAGAATTCTAATGAATTAAAGAGTGGTCTGGTATGGGATAAGAAAGATTCGAATAGTAGTCTTAATTGGACAAGCTCTAATACAGATGTAGTTACGGTTGAGCAGTACTGGGCAAACACAGATATTAAGGCTGTAGGAATAGGTGAAGCTGATATTACAGGAACTTGGATTGGATATGATAAATCAGCTTCAAACAGCTCAAAAACAGAACTTGGAAGAATAGTGGTAACTTATCATGTAAAGGTTACAGAACCTCCGGCAGCGGTAAACCTTGGAACTGATAAAATTGAATTACAGGGTGAACCTAGTTCTCCAGAATTACTGGAAAGCGCGGGCAAAATTCGTTTTCCATGGACATTAGAAGATTCATGGGGTTCCAGTGCACATAATACTTATGTAGATGTTACAGCAAGTGATAAAGATGGTATGCAGAAGGCAACTGCAGTTTATAATGCATATCTTAGCAGTGGTGTTATCAATCACGTGTATAAACTTGATTTCCATGAGATGACAAAAGACGCTCTGGAAACATATTCTTCATCTCCAAAATGCAGAAGTGGAAATCTGAAGGAAACATTTGTCAGACCTGTTAAAGTTCCAGCAGATGGTATTTATCTGATTGGAACAACTCAGTTAAAGATTGCTAAGAGAAGTAATACAGCAACAATTAGTGTACAGGTATTTAAAGATGGAGCTCAGACAACAACCAAGCCGGATTTTGAATTTGAATTTTCAGATCCAAGCGTAGCAGAGGTAAGTAAACAGAGTTTCAGTAGCAGTAGTTATAATACTACTTTAACAGTTAAGGCATTAGCACCTGGAAGTACAACGATGACTATCAAGTGTGGAGATCTTGCTGTAAAGACTCTTGAGATTGATGTTAATGGTGTGAAAATCACAGAACCTGACAAAAAAATTGCAATGTCCTTAGATGATGAAACAAAAGAACATCAGGTTCAGTATGTGGTTTATGATTTTACTAAGGAAAATCCAGATGTAACAAATTCAACAGAAGTTAAATGGAAGATCAAAGATACGTCTATTGCTGCAATTGATACAGATGGTGGATTCCGTATTAAAAAACCAGGTGAAACAACAATTGAAGCATCAGCTTCTGTTAATAACTACAGTGATACAGATTCTGTGACATTGACAGTAACTGGCTCAGGAAGTCTTCAGCTGGATAAAGATGAGCTGAAACTGAAAAAAGACGGAAAAGAAACAATTAAAGCAACTGCTTCCTATAATGGAACTAATGTGACAAATGCAGAAATTACTTGGGGCAGTGAGAATGAAAAAGTTGCGACTGTAGACGCTCAGGGAAATGTAACTGCTGTGGGATATGGTACAACACAGATTACAGCAAGCTGGAAAGCTGAAAATGGAAAAACATATTCTGGAAAAGTTACAGTAAATGTTGTATATGATGGTTTGTACGTATCTGCTGACCAGTCAGAGGTGACTTTAACTCAGAATGGTACAATGGAAATAGTATGGCAGCTTGAAAACATGGGTGAATATGTGGCTGGTAAGACTGGAAAATCTTCTGGTTATAATTCATCTAGTAAAGTTACATGGACATCTGAAGATGAAGAAGTAGCAACTGTAGATAAATATGGTGTTATTGTGGCTGGAACTAAAAATGGCCAGACGATAGTAAAAGCATCCTACAAAGATGATAATAATAACACAACAACAAAAGAAATTAAAGTTACGGTAGTTGATTGTCAGGTTGTCAAGAATGGCGAGACCATAGATCTTACTGGTACAGTAGGTGTAGATGGTGGAGAACACACCTGGAAAAATGGATACTACGAAAATGGACATAAGAGTCTTGGTGCTCAGTTCTGGAATACAGAGGACAACATTAATGCGGCAGGTACTACTGCAACCGCAAAAGTTACGGGTAAAATTCCAGCACTGAACCCAGTAGGTATAACACATGGATTCTATGTAAGTCTTGAAAGTCTTGATGGACCGTGTACATCTTATGAAACTATTCGTGTCAAGGTAGATGGAGCAGAGGGCTTATATTTGGATAATAGCTCCATCGAAACAACAGTAGGTGCATCTGCTCGGCCATCCATTATTGGTAAAGTATATGATAACGATGAACTTGTTCAGAGCCCGACAGTCAAATACAAAGCGGAAGATGAAAGCATTGTAAGACTTGAGGAAATGCCGAACAATAAAGCCGCATGCTATGTTGTTGGAATTGCACCGGGTAAAACAGTTGTGACAGGTACATGGGGATCTTTCAGTGCAACTTGTGATGTAACGGTAACATCTGATAAGAGAATTATTCTCAGTCCTTCAGATAAACTGTCAGTATTACAGAATGGAACAGAAACTATTACTGCAAAGGCGTGGGATGGTTCCAAATATGTAGATGATGCAGCAATTACATGGGAAAGCTATGATGAATCTATTGTAACTGTAAAAGATGGTGTTGTTACTGGTGTTGAAAGAGGTAGCGCGGCAGTTGTTGCAAAATGGGATGATTTAGTTTCTTCTCCAGTACAGGTTACAGTACTTCCAAGTAGAAATGTGACTGTTTCTACAGAATGGGATGATCATGACAATCAGGATGGAATCCGTCCGGAAAAAGCAACTCTTCAGCTGACAGCAAACAATAAAAAAGTTGGCGATCCTGTTGAACTGAATGCAGACAATAACTGGACATATGAATGGAAAGTTCTTCAGGCAGAAGATGAAAAGGGAAATAATATTGTATATCGTGTAACAGCAGAAGATCCAAATGAAGAATACACTGCAAAAGTAACAGGCAGTGCAGATGATGGATTTGTTGTTACTTACTCACATGAAATTGCAAAAGTCAGTGCTACAGCAAATGTAACATGGGATGATGCAGAGAATCAGGATGGAATTCGTCCTGCATCTGTAAGCTTACAGCTTAAATCAAAAGTTGAAGGCGAAGATGCAGTAAACGTTGGTGATAACGTAACTGTAAAAGCAGATGCAGATGGAAACTGGACCAAGACATGGACAGACCTTCCGAAATACAATGCCGGTAAAGTGATCGAATACACAGTAGAAGAATCCGGACTTCCGGAAGGATACACAGCTACAGTTAGCAAAGATGAAGAAACAGGAGCTATCACAGTTAAGAACTCCCACACACCGGCAGTAAAAGACCTCACAGTATCTGCGAAATGGGATGACGCGGACAACCAGGATGGTGTTCGTCCGGCATCTGTTGACGCAGTTCTTTACGCAGGTGGCACAACAACAGACAAGACAGTAACTCTTACAGCAGAAGAGAACTGGACTGCAACAATCAAAGATATGCCTGTATACACAGCAGGTAAAGTCGGCGAAGCAGTGAACTATTCTCTGAAAGTTGCAAAAGAAGTAGAAGATTACACAAATACAACAGACGGACTGGCAGTTACATTTACTCATAAACCGGCAGTTACATCCGTAACAACAACCATTAAATGGGATGATGCAGAGAACCAGGATGGAATTCGCCCGGCATCTGTAACACTGCAGCTGAAAGCAGATGGTGAAGCAGCCAGCGAAGATATTACTGTAAAAGCAGACGCAAATGGAAACTGGACCAAGACATGGAATAATCTTCCGGTCAATAAAGCTGGTGCAGTTGGTCAGAAGGTTACTTACACAGTAGAGCAGACCGGTCTTCGTTCCGAGTACACTCAGGCAACAGCCGGAGACGCAGCAACAGGCTTCACAATCACAAACAGCTACACACCAAAGGGTGTTGATATTGCTGTATCTGCAAACTGGGATGACCAGGACAACCAGGATGGAATCCGTCCGGAGGCTGTAGAGGCTGAACTTTATGCAGATAACGTATCTACAAACAAAAAAGTACGTCTTACTGCAGACACAGACTGGAAGGCAACCTTCGAGAAACTTGCAGTAAACAAAAATGGTAAACCAATCAACTACACACTTCAGGCAACCAAGGTTGACGGATATGATCTGACAACATCCGGAAGCGGAGCAGAAGGCCTTGTTCTGAAATATACACACAAGGTAAAAGCAGTAGACGTAACAGCAGCTGTAAAATGGGCAGATGGTGACAACCAGGATGGAATCCGCCCGGCATCTGTAACACTGCAGCTGAAAGCAGATGGAGAAAACTCCGGTGATCCGATTGCTGTTAACGCAAACAGCAACTGGACTAAGAAATGGAGCGGACTTGCTGAGTATAAAGCTGGTAAGAAAGTTGTTTATACAGTTGGGGTAAGTGAAATTTCTGATTATACTGTAGAGATTACAGGAGATGCAGCAACCGGATTTACAGTTACAGCAACTCACGTACCTGCAAAAGCAGAAGTAAAAGCATCTGTTGTATGGGATGATGCAGATAACCAGGATGGAATCCGTCCGGAGGCAGTAGAGGCAGAAATCTATGCAGGAGATGTATCCAACAGCAAGAAAGTAAGACTTACCGCAGACAACAACTGGACAGCTTCCTTCGGCGAAATGGAACTGAAGAAAGACGGCCAGGAGATCAAGTATACTCTGGTAGGAACCAAAGCAGACGGATATACTTACACATGCACCGGAAGCGGAGCAGCAGGACTTGTTCTGACATACACTCATAAACCGGAAGTTGTAAGTGTTTCTGTAAACACAACATGGAATGACAAGAACAACCAGGATGGTCAGAGACCGGGAGCCTATAGCGTTCAGCTGAAAGCTGACGGTGAGGCAACCGGCGATGTGATCACTCTGAATGGCAATAACAACTTTGCAAAAGTATGGAAGGACCTTCCGAAATACAAAGCAGGCAAAGTTGGCGAAGCAGTTAAATATGAGGTCGCTGTATCCGGACTTCCTGAGAACTATGAGACAAGAACAGAAGCAGACGGCAACACATTTAACGTAATCAACACTTACATCCCGGAAACAGTACAGATCCCGGTAAGCGTAAAATGGGATGATGCAAACAACCAGGATGGCAAACGTCTGGATTCTGTAGAAGCAGAGCTTTATGCAGAAGGACAGGCAACAGGAAACAAAGTAACCTTAGATGAGAAGAACAGCTGGAAAGCTTCCTTCGCAAAGGTTGATGTCAAGAAAGACGGAAAGAGAATCAACTACACCGTTAAGACAACCGAAAACAAAGATTACACCATTACAACAACAGGCAATGTCCTGGATGACAATGGAGTTGTAGTTACTTACAAACATGTACCGGAGACAGTAAATGTATCCATCAAGAGTACATGGAATGATGCAAACAACCAGGATGGAATCCGTCCGGCAACCATCAGCGTACAGCTTATGAAAGATGACAAAGAAGAGGGAGATAACATCAACCTGAAGATCGCATCTTCCAAGACATGGAGCAATCTTCCGAAGTACGCAAATGGAAAAGAAATCAAATATGCGGTTGCAATTTCCGATGTATCCGGTTATACTAAGAAAGTGACTGGAAGCGTTGCAGACGGCTATGTTGCAGCATTTACACACAGTGTTTACAAGACATCTGTAGTCGTACAGAACACATGGAGTGACCTGGACAATGCCCTTCTCACCCGTCCTTCCAGCTTAACCGTTCAGATCTATGCAAATGGTAAAGCAACCAGCAAGAAAGTAGTACTGAACAGTGCAAACAAGTGGAAAGCAACTGTATCAGGACTTAACAAGAATTCAGCAGGCAAGAAGATTACCTACTCTGCAAAACTCGTTAAGACACCGACTGGTTACAAGGTAACAATTGGCAGCATCAGTTCAAAGGGCACAATTGCCATCAAGAACACATACACCAAGTTTACCAAGAAACTTAAAGTTAAGATTTCCCCGACTAAAGTTACCTACAACGGAAAGACACGGAAACCTGCTGTGAAGTCTGTATACTATGGAAAGACTAAACTCAGCTCCCGCTACTATACAGTAAGCTTCAAGAATAACAAGAATCCGGGAATCGGTTCCGTAATTGTAAAAGGTAAAGGCAAATATGCTAAATATGCAGGTTCTGCAACATTCAGCATTCTGCCAAAAACTCCGGCAAGATTAAGCGCCAAGAGTACAGCCAAGAAACAGGCAACAGCAAGATGGAAAGTCAGCACAGGCGTAACAGGATATCAGGTTATGATCAGCCAGAAGAGCAATTTCAGGAAAGGCACAACAAGAACCTTCACTGTAGCAAATGCTAAGAAGACAAGTACCGTAATGAAATCAATGGCAAGTGGAAAGACATACTATGTACGTATCCGCAGCTATAAGAAGACATCCAATGGTAAGACAGTATATTCTGCATGGAGTAAGAGCACAAAAACAAAAATTAAATAAGTAATTATTTATTTGGCGGATGGAGCGCAAGCGCCATCCGCTAAAGCAAGGAGAGGAGGAGCAATGTTTAAGAAATGGGCTGGCTGGAAGAAAGTTGCTGCCTGCCTGATGGGCGCTGCACTGCTTATGCAGAGCGGAAGCGTAGCCATGGGTGCGACAGGAACAGCCAAATATTCTTCCACAAAAGCAGAAAAGAGCAGTGTAAAGAAAGCCGCTGCGAAAGATGAAAAAGAAGAAGATTCTACAGATGAGGAAGATTCTGCAGAGGATGAGGATTCCACAGAGGATACATATTCCGCAGATACAGAAGATTCCGCGGACGCAGAAGATTCCACAGAGGATACAGATTCCGCAGATGCAGAAGATTCTACAGAGGATACAGATTCCACAGATGCAGAGGATTCTACAGAGGATGAAGATTCCACAGATGCAGAGGACTCTACAGAGGATGAAGATTCCACAGATGAGGATCAGAAAGCAGACAGAGTAGAGGATAATGATGCAGATGCACAGGATGCAGAAGGTAAAGAAGCAGATCCGCAGTCTTTAGGTTTAAGCACAACTGGAAGTGTAGATCATATCGATATCGGAGCACTTACATCTGCAACACTGAAAGTTGGTGATAAGACTATCACACAGCCGGTAATCCTGACACTTGAGGATATTGCCAATGCATCCATTTCCGGAGATGCAGGTTTCTCAGCAGACCAGTCTTCTCTCAGTGGAAGCGTTGGTGTCAGCGGAATGGCACAGATCCGTGTTCCTGGAAATTATCCGGTTGGAACTAAAGAAGCACCAGCTGTTTATAGTGTAAGTGTAACCAAGGATGTTACATTTGTTGATCCGGATACAGGTGCAACTTATGTAAGAACCATTACATTCTCTACATCCTTTACATACTGGGATTGGACAAATGACTGTCCGAACCTTGGGTTCAGAGTTAACTGGGCAGCAGGATATGTAATTCCTTGCTCAGGTATGGATATTGTACTGGGATGCGGATATGATGAGATTCCGGCTCCGGAACCGAGTGTAAGTCCTGAGCCGAGTGTAAGCCCTGACCCTAGTGTATGCCCTGATCCTAGAGTAAGCCCAGAACCGAGTGTCAGCCCTGATCCAAGTGTAAGCCCGGACCCGAGTGTAAGCCCAGACCCAAGTGTGAGCCCGGATCCAAGTGTAAGCCCAGACCCAAGTGTGAGCCCGGACCCGAGTGTAAGTCCGGACCCATCTGTAGAGCCGACAGACACACCAGAGCCAACAGATACACCGGTACCAATGAACCCAACAGGAACAGCAACACCAACTCCAACAGGAACAGCAACACCGGTACCTGGAACAACCAATAACGGATCCAATGGCGGTAATGGAACTACCACAAATGGAACAACAACTAACGGAACAACTACAAACACAACTTCCAATAACACAACATCCACATCTTCTTCCGATGAGGTAAAAACTGCAGATAATTCTCATATCGCACGTTATGGAATTCTGGTTGTATTTGCACTGTTAGATGCAGTAATGGCATTCTTTGCACTGCGTTTAAGACGTCGTGACGACTGATTTACAGGCAGAAGCATATAAGAACTGAATTTACAGACAGGAGATTGCATTTTGTGATCTCCTGTTTTGCTATAGAGAAAAGCAGCGATGGAGGTGCGTTATGCAGCAGGCATTACTGGATCAGCTGAGAAAAATAACCGAAGAAGAGCGAAAAATCCTGGATGGGGAAGCGGAGGTAGATAAAGATCTCTATACATCCGGAAGAGATTTTACCGTAGACAGTGGGAAGATGCTGAAAGAAGGCAGACTGATTGCGGTGCGTACCCATACCCGTTTTGTGCATTTCCCGGCGCACAGGCATAATTTTGTGGAAGTGCTGTATGTGTGCGAGGGATCGCTGACCAATATCATCGATGGAAAAAAAGTTGTGGTGAATAAAGGGGAGCTGCTTTTTCTCAACCAGTTTACGAAACATGAGATCCTGAAAGCGGGACAGAATGATATTGCCATCAATTTTATGGTGTTGCCGGAGTTTTTTGATGTGGCCTATTCCATGACAGGGAATGACAACATGCTGGCAGATTTTCTGGTGAATGTATTGCGCCAGGATGAAGAGCGGGGTGAATATCTCCACTTTAAGGTCGCGGAAGTCATGCAGATCCAGAACCTTCTGGAAAATATCATCTATTCTCTTGTAAATGGCGAAGAAAACCGGGAACGGATCAACCAGACCACCATGGGCCTGATCTTTATGTATCTGGTGGAATCCGTACAGTATGTGGAGATGCGCCTTCCCAATCAGTACGAAAATATGATCTCCATGACAACACTGGACTATATTGAGCAGAAGTACCGGACAGCTACCCTTACGGAGCTGTGCACCAGGATTCATCTGCCTATGCATGTGCTCAGCAAGATGATCAAAAAGACCACAGGATTTAATTTCAAGGAACTTCTTCAGAGAAAACGCCTGAATAAGGCAGTAGAGCTGATGTGTGAGACGGACCTTCCCATCAGTGATATTATTGCAGCTGTAGGGTATGAGAATAACAGTTATTTTCACAGAGTGTTTAAAGAACATTATCATATGACACCGCGGGCGTTCCGGGTAAAGAACAGTGAAAAAGAGCAGGTAAGATTATAATCTTACCTGCTTTAACTTTAGATATCATGGAACCGTCCGATTTTATCTTTGATTCGCTGCATTTCATTATCCATATCAATGACAGCGCGGGCACAGTTCAGAAGCTCGCTGCTGACTTCCTCGTAACCATCCATTTCTTCAATATCCTGTTTATATCGGAGCTGATGTTCCAGTGTAGCCCAGAAATCCATTCCATTGGTACGGATCTGGATCTCCGCGCGCATGGGCGTTTTTCCCTTGGAGAAGAACACCGGGATTTCCACGATCATGTGATAGCTGCGGTAACCGTTTGGCTTGGGATTTTTGATATAGTCTTTTACCTGAATGACGGTGATGTCATCCTGCTTGGCGATAAGGTCTGCAATGGTGTAGATATCATCAATAAAAGCACAGACAACACGGATACCGGCTACGTCATTGAGCTGGTTCTGGATATTTTCGGCAGTGAAGTCATAGCCCAGTTTTTTTAATTTCTTGTAGATGCTTTCCGGTTTTTTGATTCTGGTCTTGATAAAGGAAATCGGGTTACGTTTATATTCTACGGAAAACTCATCATTGAGAACTTCCAGTTTGGTACGTACCTCACGGACAGTACAGCGGTACATCATCATCAGATCATTGAATCTTGCAGAATTTTTGATAAAAACCTGTGGATCTGGGGTATCCAGCCAGGTGTTTGTATTTTTTTCAGCCATGGTATTTTTCTGGTAAAACTCCCTTCTTAGGTAGGTTTTGTGATAATCACACTATCACAATTATAGAATAAAATGACATTTTTTTCAACTTTTGTATTGACATATTAAAAATCCTGTGCTATTTTATATAAA
>NZ_JBQHWA010000055.1:0-11742 GCF_052064225.1 Blautia massiliensis (ex Liu et al. 2021)
AAGCGCCAGAGATACTACGAATCTCTGGGACTGGCTGCATAGGCAGTGATATCTTTGAGATAAATGTGTCAACCAATATTGACAATATCAAAGTGAGATTGCCATCGGATCATAAGATGAAAAAATAAAAGGTATTGATCTATAAAGAGGGAAGGGAACCCGCATCATCAAATTTGCTTGTGATGTCGGGTTCTCTTTTTATTTGCATAATGATATACTTTTATTGTGGTTAGAAAAATAAAGCATGTACAAAACTCATAGGAGAAAGATGTATACTTATGACAACATTTGGTGATAAAATTAGGAAGTTGCGAAAAGAGAAAAAAATGACTCAACAAAAGCTGGGTGATATGGTGGGCGTTTCTCATAGAACAATTCGATCTTGGGAAGTTGAAGGACGATATCCGAAGCAGAGTAGTTTATATCAAAAACTGGCAGATGCATTTCAGTGTCAGGTTTCTTATCTTATGAATGATAATGAAACCGTGTGCTTGGGTAATGATGAGCCAAGTGAATATGCTGGTGCTAAACAGGCAAGGCAGATTCTTGAACAGGTAGCTGCTTTATTTGCCAGTGGAACTATGACCAATGAGGACAAAACTATTTTCATGGATGAGATGACGAGACTTTATCTGGCATCAAAAAAGAACAGAAGAAAATGGTAAGAAGAAATGAACTGTTTTGTTTTCTTGCTTGATAGAAAAGAAGAATAGAACGTATAATAGTGTTAATGATCCAGAGAAGATTGCTCTGGAAATAGAATTATTCGTACCAGTGGTGCGAGTATAGAGTAGGAGTGAAAGAATGGTAGAAGATACTATGTTTTCCGGGGAATCGAAAAATATTGAGTACAAGGTATCCTTACCTGATAAAAGTGAAAAGTACATGAAGACAATCGTAGCTTTTGCCAATACACAAGGTGGCAAGCTGATTGTTGGAGTAGATGATAAAACACACCAGATTGTTGGTGTGGAAAATGATGTGTTGTTTCAGCTGATGGATGGAATTGCCAATGCAGTTTCTGATTCCTGTGTGCCACAGATCATTCCTGATATTGAGCCACAGACAGTAGACGGGAAAACGGTCATTGTTGTATCAGTAGAAGCTGGAAAGAACAGACCGTATTATCTAAAATCAAAGGGAAAAGATAATGGCACTTATATCCGTGTAGAAGGTACATCAAGACAGGCATTTCCGGAGAAGATAAAAGAACTGGAAATGGAAGGGGCCAGAATCTCATGGGATGAGCTTACTTGTGTGGGTTATCCTGTTTCAGAGGAAGCAACAGAGAAACTTTGTCAGGATATTGAAAAGTTCTGGAAGAAAGCAGGAATGTCAGAACATTCTGTAAAGAAAGAGCAGCTGATAAACTGGAAAATTTTGAAGCAGAGCGAGGGACAGCTTCTGGCAACGAATGCCTATGCGTTGCTGACATCGGATTATTTTTCATTCTCCAAAACACAATGTGCGGTATTCAAGGGAACAGATCGTGCAATGTTTCTGGATAAGAGAGAATTTACAGGACCAATCTATACACAAATCGAAGAAGCAGTAGATTTTGTATTGAGAAATATTCGGCTTGGAGCAACAATTGACGGATTGGTGCGAAAAGAGAAATATGAGTTACCACCGGAAGCAATCAGGGAAATGATTATTAATGCCCATTGTCACCGTAACCTATTAGATGAATCCTGTATTCAGGTCGCAGTTTATGATGACAGATTGGAGGTGACATCTCCGGGTGGATTATATAACGGATTAACTTATGAGGAAGTCATGAATGGTCATTCGAAGATCAGGAATAAAGGCATTGCCAATATATTCAGTCAGATGGGACTTGTAGAGGCATGGGGAAGCGGAATAAAAAGAATCCTTAATGCTGCAGAAGAGTATGGACTTCCAAAGCCGAGATTTCAGGAATTTGATAATATGTTTCGGGTAGAGTTGTTCCGAGTCAATCCAATAACTGACCAAGCTAACCAAGCTACTAACCAAGCTAACCAAGATTTAGAGAGATTAGACCAAGTGGAAGATGAAAATGTACTGAGTGAGAAAGAAATAGAAATTCTGAATCTTGTACGTATGCAACCTTCAATCACGCAGAAAGAAATGGCTAATGCGTTAGATTGGAATCTTGCTAGTGTGAAGTATTATATAACCAAATTGAAGGAAAAGAATTATCTGAAGAGGCAGGGAAGTAGCCAAAAAGGGAAATGGGTGATATTAACAAAACGAGATTGACACTTGTATCAATTCGTGTTAAACTATGAAATGTAAGGAGGAGAGAAAGATGCCTAGAAAACCATCATTAGACGGCAAAGATTCTAGTCTGAGAATTAGGATGTCACCAGAGCAAAAAGAAAAGCTAGTATCTTATGCAGAGAGACATTATCAGACTATGAGTAATGTAATATTCCAGGCGTTGGACATTCTTTACGCAAGAGAAGAACAACAAAATAATAAAGAGTAAAATGGAGTTATTTTGGAGTTTATTTCTTCATAAGCGGTGCGAAAAACACAAAAACAGAACGCACGTTCGAAATATAAACCTCTAATAACAGCCTTTGCGTGTCATGAAACGCAGTCCGCAAAGGAGTTTGAGTAAAGGCAAAAAGGCTGAAAAATAGAAAAGTTTATAATAAAGGCTGTAGGAATGAGTGATTCCTGCAGCCTTTATTTAGTGTCAGATGGAAGTCTGTGAGTTGAAAAGCATGTTTATAAGGATATACTGTAATGTTATAGTCAAATCTTTTTTGGATTTGGCTATACATTGTATTGATAAAAAATATTTTGCATGTTTATATGGATATATTAACAAAGGGAGAAAATAAGCGTATAGTAAAGCTGTAATGAAAAAGAGCTACCTAGTACTGGTAATACTAAGTAGCTCATCATAGGAAATGCAATCCAAACAATTTGAATAGCATCCAGCACATCTATTCTAAATTATTTCTCGATTTTTGTAAACCCTTTCTATGATATTTTCATTACAACAATGAATCTGCGGATTCAATAAAAATATCATAAGGAGGCTTTTATCATGAAAGCAATTAAAATCAAAATGAAGCGTAACTGTGGTAATTCTGGAAATGTACAGGACATTGATTCTATCTATATAGATCAGACAAGTACGTACTGGAAGAAATCAGAAGTTTACGACTATCTGCAAAAATTTCCTAAAACCATTACCGTAAATATTTCACCATATCCATATCTTATTCCAGCAGTAAGTTCACAGGGTGAGAAATATGTTCGTTCTGTGGCGAATAGTACATCGAAAGATAATCTGATGATGTTACCACGGGAATAATGCTTAACGGTTTGTCAGTAAGGCAGATATATAAATCGAACATTTTTTCGGTATATGTCTTGCGTTAAGGCTATAATCCTGATAAAATATAGTAAAAATATATAAAAAACAGAAATTTAATACTGTAAAAATAGGCATATAACACAAGGAGTACTGAATGAAAGATAAAGAAATAAGTATTCCGGAAACGGAAGAGTGTACACTGGCCCATGTAGACTATGAAACACAAAGAATCCAGTCTATGCAGGAACACGCAGGAAATGTTGTTCTTTTTTTAAGTAATGTCTGTGAACTTCCAGAATTGAAAAACCTTGTAGAATTAGCTGGAATTCTTCATGATGCAGGAAAGCTTGGCACAAAAAATCAGGATGATTTTAAGAATATTCGGAAGTTGGGTGATAAGGTACATAAACATGGACTGGATCATTCTACTGCCGGTGGAAGACTTGCGCTTGAATTAATAAAGGAATGGCCTGTCTCGGAATTTATCAGTACATTGATTTATTTTCATCATGGAATGGAAGATTGTATTAATCTGGAAAATGGCCAGAGTTTACAGGAACGACGTTTGAAAAAAGAAATTGAGTATGCATACATTAAAGAAAAATTTTTCCGGATTTATGATATAAAAACGTTGAAGAAATCCGGAGAGGAGGCAATTCAGTCATATCAAAAAATCTTTAATAATATAAATGAATTTGTTAAAAAACAAGATTCTTCTGGAAAAAAATATGGAAGCAGATATTTTTATCTGGGAATGTATCTGAGAATCGCGTTGTCTTTGCTGATTGATGGTGACTGGACAGATACAGCATGTTTTTTTCAGGATATTCCTTTATCGAAAAGAATTTCGCAGAAAGAGACTCAGGAAATATGGCAGAAGTGCATATATAATTTTGAGCAGTATCTGAAAAATGAAATTCAAAATAATCCGGACAATGGAAATCAGCTGAACAGTTTTCGACAGGAGATATCTGACTCCTGCCGAAAGGCAGCTGAAACGAATCAGAAACTATATCGCCTGACAGTGCCAACTGGTGCCGGAAAAACGCTCAGTAGTCTTCGTTTCGCACTCTATCATGCGAGGAAAGAACAGAAAAATCGTATTATTTATGTAGCTCCATTCACATCCATACTGGAACAGAACGCAGAGGAAATTCGAAAAGCAACGGGACTGCCTTCTGCTGTGCTGGAACATCACTGTAATGTAATCTGTGAAGAAGGAGAAGAGGAAAAATATCGAAATCTCACAGAGATTTGGGATTCACCAATTATTGTAACGACAGCAGTACAGATTTTAAATACGTTATTTTCTGATCAAAAGAGTTGTATTCGTAGAATGCATAATCTATGTAACAGCGTTATCATATTTGATGAAGTGCAGGCGATTCCGGTTAAATGCACAGAACTTTTTAATCTGGCTGTGAATTTTCTTTCTCAGTTTTGTGGAACAACAGTGGTATTATGTTCGGCTACACAGCCGACACTGGCTTCTCTTGAAGAAAATAATATCTGCGAGTGCATGGAGATGTCAGGAGAATCTGAAAAATACGCAAAAGCTTTTAAACGAGTTGAGATTATCGATGAAACAGAAAGATACGCCGGAGGGATGGAAACAGAAGATTTAAGAGATTTTGCATTAGAAAAAACAGAGGAATATAGAAGTACTTTAGTAATTGTAAATACTACAAAATGTGCATTTGAAGTATTTCAAAAACTGGAAGACAGCTGTACGGAAGAATATGAGATTCTTCATCTGAGTAATAATATGTGCCCACAACATAAACTGGATACTTTGAAAGAAATAAGAAATGCATTAAAAGAAAGATCAAAGAAGATTATTTGTGTTAGTACACAGGTTGTGGAAGCGGGAGTGAATTTTTCTTTCGGATGCGTAATCCGGTCAAAAGCTGGCCTTGACAATGTTATTCAGGCAGCAGGAAGATGCAACCGACATAAAGAACTGGGAAGAATGGGGGCGGTTTATATTGTGCAGATGTCCCGGGAAGCGGAAAAACTGGAACATTTGAGAGAAATAAGAAACGCACAGGCGGCTTTGCAAAAGGTGCTTGATGATTTTAAGCATGATAAGAAAAAGTTTAATTATGCATTGGACTCAGAAATAGCTATAAAATTTTATTATTCAGTGTATCATACACAGTTAAGAAAGTCAGAAACGAAATTTCCGGCTGAAATATATAATGTGCCTGTAACTTTAGTGGATCTGTTGGGAAAAAATCAAACAGGTCAGAATCAATACAGACGAAAACATGAAGAAAAAATGCATATAAAACTTCCGCAGGCTTTCCAGACAGCAGGACATGAGTTTGAAGTGATTTCTGATACTTATAAAGTAAGTGTTGTTGTTCCATATGAAACTGAGTCGCATCAGTTGTTGGAAGAACTATTACAAGTGCGAACAGAAACAGAAAAGAAAAAGATATTGAGAAAATTACAGAGATATACGGTCGGCATCTCGGAAACCAGAAAAAGCAAACTGGGAAATGCCATATATGAAAACAGCGAAGGGATTCTGGTATTGAGTGATGGATATTATGATAAAAATATAGGGGTTGTAGATGAACCAAAGATGAGTTATTGCAGCATATAAAGGTGGTGAGAAACATGAAAAAATATAGAAATACAATAGAGTTTGAAGTATATGGACCATATGCACTTTTTTCTGATCCCGTTATGCGTGTCGGTGGAGAAAAGACAAGTTATCATATTCCCACATATGAAGCCTTGCGAGGAATTGTGGAAAGCATTTACTGGAAACCTACGATCATGTGGATCGTAGATGCAGTAAGAGTAATGAATCCGATTCAGACAGAAACAAAAGGTATCCGTCCGATCGCATATAATGGTGGCAATGAGCTTGCATACTATACGTATCTGAAAGATGTTCGTTATCAAGTGCGTGCGCATTTTGAAATAAATTATAATCATACAGAATTGAAAGATGATCGAAATGAGTATAAACATCATAATATTGCCAAAAGGATGGTCAAGCGAGGCGGACGCAGAGATATTTTTCTTGGAACAAGAGAGTGTCAGGCTTTTGAAGAACCTTGTACATTTGGTGAGGGAGAAAGCTTTTATGATACAATGACCGGAGAAGTAGATTACGGTTTTATGTATCATGGCATAACATATGCGGATGAAGCTGTTTTGGAAGAAGATAAGGGAAAAATGACGGTGCGTTTCTGGAAACCGGTTATGAAGAAGGGAGGAATTATAGAATTTATAAGACCGGAAGAATGTACACAGAAAAGACACATCAGAAAAATGGAACGTAAAATTTTCGGAAAAGATAATTTTACAGGTCTAAAAGAATTTACCAGTGAGGAGGTGGGAGAGTGAGCTGGGTAACTGAACTCATTGATCTGTATGAGATAAACAGTGACAAAATAGGTGTCATTGAGTATCGGGGAGAAATGCCATATGTTCTTTTGCCACCGTTTCATACTACTGTGACCGCACAGATAACAGTGACTATTGATTGTAATGGCGATTTTATAAATGCAGAACCGGTAGATCTTAATGATAAATTGACAATCATACCGGTTACAGAAAAATCAGGAAGTCGTACTGCGGGAAAGGAGCCGCATCCGTTGTGCGATAATCTGAGATATCTTGCGGGAGACTATACAAAATATTATAAAGATGATGGAATCTGTCATGAATTGTATATTTCTAAGTTGAGAGAATGGGTAGAATCAGAATATTGTCATGAGAAGGTTCGGGCAATTTATTTATACCTGAAAAAAAATACCCTGATCTCTGATCTGGTCGATAAAAAGATTATAAAATTGGATGAACAGAACCAGATTGATGATAAGGAAAATATTCAGGGAATTGTACAGACGAAAGCATTTGTGCGTTTTATCATTCGTTCGTCAAATCCAGATCTTTTTGAATTAAAAACAGATGAATGCTGGAAAGACAGAACACTTCAGGATTGTTATATAAATTATGTGCGATCCCGGGAAAAAGAGAAAGGATTGTGCTATCTTACCGGAAATATGGAAGCTATTTCCTATCTTCATTCTAAAAAAATCCGTAATGAAGGTGATGGGGCAAAGTTGATCTCGTCAAATGACAGTCAGAATTTTACCTATCGGGGACGGTTTGTAAGCAGAGAAGAGGCTTTTGCTGTAGGAAATGAAACTTCTCAGAAGATTCATAATGCTTTGAAATGGATCATCCGGAAACAGGGAACGTTTTTTGATACGTTGGCAGTTGTTACATGGGAATCTAATCGACTGAGTATGCCAAGATGGAATGCAGATACAGAAGTTATCGCATCGGAATATGACTGGGATGATGAAGAATCTGAAGAAATCATATCAGATGGAAATGCAGTCACTGCTGAAAAATTTTACAGAGCACTTCGTGGATATGGAAAAAAAGTAGATAATACATCAGCAATGATTCTTCTTAGCTTTGATGCAGCCACACCGGGAAGATTATCCATGGTTGAGGAGATGACTCTGGACTCTGCGAGATATCTGGAAAATATAAAGAAATGGCATGAAAGCTGTAACTGGATCCATGAAAAATGGAAAGACAAAAAAAGAATACAGTTTTCCGGAATGGTTGGTGTTAAAGACGTAGCAGAGATTCTGTTTGGTATAGAAAGTAACGGCGGACTTGCGATTGTGGACGCAAACGGAAAGAAGATGTATGCGGAAGTTGCGAGAAGATTGATTCCCTGTATCTGGAACGGAGCTGAAATCCCGCAGGATTATGTGAACAGAGCTGTGTTAAAGGCTTCCAATCCATTGACATACAAAGAGCAAAATAACTGGGAAAGGGTTTTAACGCTGGCGTGTTCTCTGGTGAAAAAAGACAGAAAAAAAAGAAACAAGGAGGAATGGAATGTGGCATTAGATAAAAAACAAAAGGACAGAAATTATTTATACGGACGTTTACTGGCAGTGGCAGACCGGATTGAGTATCGTACTTATGATGATGGAGATAAAGCAAGGGTTACAAATGCAAAAAGATACATGAGCACTTTTTCCCAGAGACCTTTTGAAACATGGAAGGTAATTGAAGAAAATATTCAGCCATATATGAATAAGCTGGGAATTGCTGAAAGACGTTTTTATGAAAATCTGTTAAACGACATTTATGAGTTATTTGAAGTAGATAGTTTCAAGGATAATAAAAAATTGAATGGCTTATATCTTCTTGGTTTTCATAGCCAGGCTTATGATCTGAAACTGAAAAAGGAAGATTCCAAAGAGAAGGAAGAGGAGGAATAAACGATGAGTGAATTAAAAGGAAAAATTGATTTTACTTTATTTGTAAGTGCTGATAATGCGAATCCAAATGGAGATCCATTAAATGGAAACCGTCCAAGAATTAACATGGATGGATATGGTGAAATATCGGACGTGTGCATTAAAAGAAAGATAAGAAATCGACTTCAGGATCTTGGACAGAAAATTTTTGTACAGTCAGATGACCGTACAGATGATCCCTATACCAGTTTGAAAGACCGTGCAGATGGATGTGAGGAACTGAAAGCTCAGATAGGAAATAAGAAAAATGCAAATCGCGATGCCTGTGCGGCGATTGCCTGCAAAGAGTGGCTGGATGTCAGAGCTTTTGGTCAGGTCTTCGCATTTAAAGGAATTCCGGTATCATTTGGAGTAAGAGGACCTGTTTCCATTCATCAGGCAATCAGCCTTTCACCTATTGATATCATCAGTATGCAGATCACTAAGAGTGTGAACAGCGAATCCGGAAAAGAGAGCAAGGCCTCAGATACCATGGGCACGAAACATAGAGTAGGCTTTGCGGTATATAAAGTAATGGGAAGTGTGAATGTTCAGCTTGCTGAAAAAACAGGATTCAGTCAGGAAGATGCAGAATTGCTGAAAGAGGCATTAAAAACATTGTTCGAAAATGATGCTTCTTCTGCAAGACCGGAAGGAAGTATGGAAGTCTGCAAAATGTACTGGTGGCAGCATGATGAAAAAACGCCTGCTGTTTCCAGTGGAAAAATCCAGAGAGGCTTTGATATTAAATGTAAAGAGGAACATCCAAGAGAATTTACAGATTACGAAATCTTATGGCATGTAGACGGATGCAAAGAACCGGAGGAATTTGATTTTGTATAAGGAAGAAGATTTTCTTCAGTTATCCGGAATTCAGCATTTTGCATTCTGCCGAAGACAGTGGGCATTGGCATATATAGAATTGCAGTGGCAGGAGAATGTCAGAACAGTGGAAGGAAAAATTCTTCATGAAAACGCACATGATGCAAGCATGAACGAAAAAAGAGGAGATCTTTTGATCGTACGTGCAATGCCAATTCACTCCCGGGAAATGGGAGTGAGTGGCGAATGTGATGTAGTAGAATTTCATAAAGTAAAAGATGGAATTCATCTGGCAGGAAAAGAGGGACTTTATAAGGCTGTTCCGATAGAATATAAAAGAGGCAGACCGAAAACAGATGATTCGGATCTTCTTCAGGTAGCGGCACAGGCAATGTGTCTGGAAGAAATGTTATGCTGCGATATATCCTATGGCTATATCTTTTATGGAGAAACAAGACATCGCATGAAAGTAGAATTTACAGATGAAGTGCGGGAAAAGGTTCGAAAGATATTTGCAGAGATGCATAAATATTATGAGCAGCGATATACACCGAAAGTAAAGACAAGCAAAAAGTGCAATGCCTGTTCTTTGAAAGATATTTGTATTCCTGTTCTGAATAAAAAGAACTCTGTTTCCAGATATATTGACAGAATCATTGCAGAAGAGGAAAAAGAATGAAAAGGCTTTTGAATACATTGTATGTAACAACTGGGAATAAGTATCTGTTTTTGGATGGAGAAAATGTAGTTGTCCTGGAAGAACAGACAGAAATCGGCAGAGTTCCTTTACATAATTTACAGGCAATCATTACATTTGGCTACACGGGGGCCAGTCCAGCACTTATGGGAGCGTGTGCGCAGAGAAATATAGATCTTTCTTTTATGTCTGGAAATGGAAGATTTCTGGCCAGAATTTCTGGTGAGGTAAAGGGAAATGTAACGTTGAGAAAACAGCAGTATCGAATCAGCGATAACAGGGAAGAAAGTATACATATAGCCAGAAATTTTATTCTTGGAAAAGTGTATAATTCCAGGTGGGTTTTGGAAAGGGCTGTAAGAGACTATGCCATGCGGCTGGATACAGAAAATATAAAAAAGAAATCTCTGTTTCTTGCACAGAACATGGGGAAAATAAGAGAGTGTGAAAGTGCAGAGGAGTTATTAGGACTAGAAGGAGAGGCTGCTTCTGTATATTTCTCTGTGTTTGACGAACTGATATTACAGCAGAAAGAAGTTTTTTACTTTCGTGGAAGAAATAAGAGACCGCCTTTGGACAACGTTAATGCCATGCTGTCGTTTGGATATTCTTTGCTGGCAGGAATGTGCGGATCCGCATTGGAAGCAGTAGGCCTTGATCCGTATGTTGGATTTTTTCATACAGACAGACCTGGACGTATGTCATTAGCCCTGGATCTGATGGAAGAATTCAGAAGCGTTATGGTAGATCGTTTTGTTTTGACATTGATCAATAAAAGAATTATGAAGGAAAAATATTTCATAAAAAAAGAAAATGAAGCGGTCATTATGACGGATGAAGGTCGAAAAGCTTTTTTGTCAGCTTGGCAGTCAAAAAAACAGGAAACCATTAAACATCCATTTCTGGATGAAAAGATAGAATGGGGAATGGCTCCGTATGTTCAGAGTATGTTGCTGGCGAGATATCTAAGAGGAGATTTGGATGAATATCCGCCATTTTTCTGGAAGTAGGTGAGATAATGCTGGTTTTGATAACATATGATGTGAATACACAAACGGCAGCAGGAAGAAAACGCCTGCGTAAAGTTGCGAAAGAGTGTACCAATTATGGACAGAGAGTGCAGAATTCAGTATTTGAGTGTCAGATGGATGCAACAAAATGTAGGCAGGTGAAGAATATTCTGGAGAATATTATAGATAAAGACGTGGACAGCCTGAGATTTTATTATCTGGGTGAAAAGTACAAAAATAAAGTAGAACACATTGGTGCAAAGCCTGGATTTGATGTTACAGATACTTTAATATTATAGTGCGAAAGGTAAGCTTACAGAAATACTTCAGGACATTCGCACCAGAAAATGTGTGTATTTTACCAGAAAAAAATTTATAATATAATGATTTGAATAAAAAACAAGATTGATATGTGCAATAAGCGTAAAAAACAATTTTAGATAAATGTATTTTTGTCTAAAATTGCCGTCAGCCTCTTCGTGAGGCTGTGAGTTGAAATACATCAATCTGGCCAGATTGTAATGTTGATATTGTCAATATTGGTTGACACATTTATCTCAAAGATATCACTGCCTATGCAGCCAGTCCCAGAGATTCGTAGTATCTCTGGCGCTT
>NZ_JBQHWA010000056.1:0-11622 GCF_052064225.1 Blautia massiliensis (ex Liu et al. 2021)
GTCCAAAATCAGGGATATCAGTTTTGTGTAGATGTCTAAAAAATAGGCACTACACTAATTCAAAATGTCCTTGACAAGGGGTACAGTTTAATACAAATGACTGCAATACTCCCTAAATTCCTCTGCAAGAAAATCCGGCATCGTAATCACACGGATACTCTTTGGAGTTTTCGGCTGCGTGATCATATCCTTTCCTTTCAGTCTCTGATAAGATTTATTGATTGATATGGTTTTCTCTTCAAGATTGATGTCATTATAAGTAAGTGCAAGCAATTCACCGATACGCATTCCGGTCCAGTACAACAAAAGAAACGCCATTCTTGTCTCCGGCTTATCACTTACTGTTTCCAGAAAAGCATTGAACTCTTCCTGCATCCAGAAGTCCTTCGGTTCTCCTTTACTCTTGCCAATCGCTCCTGCCTTCCTGCAGGGATTATCCTGCAGGTTATAATACCGCATTGCATAATTGAAGATTGCAGTCAGCTGGCAGTTCACTGTTTTCAGATAAGTAGGAGAATATCCTTTTCCATTCTTATCCTTATACGTCAGCAACTCATTCTGCCATGCACGGACGTCTGCCACCGTAATTTCACTGAGAATCTTCTTTTCAAAATAAGGCTTGATTTTCAGGTCAATAATATATCGCTTCGTGTACATAGTGTTTTCTCTGAGACGGACATCCATATCTTTGTAATAAATCTCCAGAAAATTTCCAAATTCAATATCCACACCCTGGCTCTGCTGTTGCAGGAAATCTCTTTCCCATTCCTTAGCTTCACCCTTGGTCCTGAATCCTCTTTTCTGTTTTCTTTTCCGATTTCCCTGCCAGTCTTTGTAATAGACCTGTACTTTCCAGTTTTTTCCTTCTTTGTAAACCCCCATTGCTAATCCTCGACTTTCATGCCATAAATCTTTTCTGCCAGGAATTTCGTAGAGATTTTTCCAGCTACTACAATATAGCCTTTTGCCTTCAATTCTTTGTTGTATTCTCGCATCAGACTATATGCATAAGTTTTTGAAACTCCAAGAATTGCACACACATCATCCACATCCATATACATTTTTTCCTGCATCATACTCATACCGCTTTATCCTCCTTCAAATACTGCTCAACATGTTCCAGACCATAGATCTTGTCCTCTACATAGCGGGTTGGCACCCGACCGAGAATCACATAATAGTTCTTGCTTGCCAGATCGGCATTCATTCTTTCCACTACCCGGTAAGCAAACGAAACTGATAATCCAAAGAGTTCTGCAATGTCTTCCACTGATAAATACATTTTTCTCTTACGCATGAAACCATTCCTTTCCCTCTTCCTGTGGAATCTCACAAGTATCTTCTACTCCGTAGAAACGCTTCACAAAATACTTTGTCGGAACTTTTCCTCTAAGCGTCAGGTAGCCCTGTTCTTCCAGTTCCTTGTTCAGATTTCCGATGATTTCATAAGCCGATGTCTGTTTTACTTCCAGAAGTTCACATATATCGGCTGCCTTTAAAAATAATTTATTCTGCATAATCAGTACCTCCTGTGTTTTGAATATTTATCTCTTCATATACTCTGTACTGGCAGATGCAAAATCGGACATCATTTTCCGAAATTTATCAAATTTTCTTGTTTTTTAATTCTCCATCAGTGTGATTACTGTGTCATGGAGTTTAAGCTCATCGAAAGTAAAGAACCTTTCTGTGGTATCTGTTTTCTAAATGCAGGCAACAAAAAAACAGTCTGCCTTGACGAAAATCACTTCAATCAAAACAAACTGTTCTTCATATTTACTCTAATTTTATTTTATGAGAATAACCGATTTCACGAAATTTGCAGGTGAATCTGGAATATAAACAAGAGAAAAAAATAATTTTTAAACTCCATTTGCACTCCATTTGGTCTTTTCGACACCCCGCAAAGCCTTTATTTATGGGCTTTTCCGCGATTTTTCAAGCTACTCAAACTCGCAAATGAGTTTTTGTCACTATACAATTTTGTATAGGCGTTATGGTTCTATCTGGTTTTATATGTGTTCCACTATCCTTAGTCCACGGACTGTACTGAACGGTGTTATCAATTTGTTATCATATTTCTGTTATCAATCAAAAATTCTTGTAATATCCTGATACCGATTGATGACACGATAAATTTCTACATACTCGTTGCTTACCTTGTAGATAATCACATAATCTTCCCATATCGCATATTTATAGTCTGTCCGAAAGCTGACTCGCTTTGAAAGGTCTGAACCCATTCCCGGAAACATCTGGAGATTCTCAAATTTACCATAAATTTCCTTTATAGTCTTTGCGGCATATTCTTCACTATCTTCAGCGATGTAATCCCGGATATTCTTCAGGTCCTTTGCAACAATCGGGTTAATCCGTAATTTTAACATCTTATTCCCCCACAAGTGCCTTCAGTTCATCTAACTCCAGCCATCCCTCGCCGTCTTTCACTGCTTCTTCGGCTTCCTGCAGCTTCATTAAAAGCTTCTTTTCCGCACGATCACGTTCATAATCTTCAAAATCCATAACCACAAAACGTCCTCTACCATTCTTGGTAAGATATACAGGCTCGCCTTTATGGCAGTTCTTCAGGACTTCGTTATAATTTCTCAAATCAGATACTGGTAAAATACTTGCCATATTCTTTCAGCTCCTTCCTTGATTTTATATTGTTTCTGCTACTCATATTATACACAAAAAGCTGTAAAATTCAACGTGAATTTTTACAGCTTTCTATTATAACTATTCCTATTTTTTAATTCGACAAACTTGAAGTTGTAGGGGACAATACCTGATCAGCCTGCCTTGGCTTGTTTATAAAGGAGACCACTTTTGATCAGTAATAGCAGAAAAGCAACTATTATTGCATATGGTTCTTTCATCATTGCCAAAAACAAAACATCGATAACACTGCATCCTATAGACAATGCAGTAATCACCTTTTTGCCTTTTTCAAATTTGAAATAGACCATCAATATTTTCACAATCCCGATAATCGTTAAAGTGATGAACATTATCCAATAAATGGTAATAATCCATTTATTATTATCTACATACTCAAAAAGATTTACCGAATAGATATAACCATTGACCGGCTTGGGATACAGCGGAAGAAAAATAAGCATCAAAGAAAGCAAGTCAACAAATCCCCATAATAAGTCACATACACTATTGAGATTTGATTTGTTTTCTTTTTCTGCAATCAAAATCAACTGTTCTCCAGATAACAGATCATCAATCGACACAGAAAAATATCGAGATATTTCCTTTAATGAATCTATGCTCGGATATCCTCTTCCGGATTCCCATTTTGAAATTGCAGTTCTAGATACAAATAATGCCGCAGCCAGTTCTTCTTGTGTCATTCCCCGGCTTTTTCTTAATTCCTGAAGTTTTTCATGAAATTCCAAAACCTCCACCCCTTGCTCGTTTTATTTATTCTTTATTGACAGTATAACCGCTCCCTGATAAATAGAAAATAATCCAATGCTTAACAATACGCCACCTACAATATCCGTGAGCCAATGTACTCCCGAAATCAATCTGCCAATAACCATGAATGCCGAAAAAGCGATTGTTACAATCGTTATCACTTTTTTGACTGCAATGCTTGACAGCCTGCGCTGAGTCTGTTCGATCAAAGTCGGCATCACACACAATACCAATAGTGTAGTTGATGATGGATAAGATGCCTCCATTACTCCGTTAATTAAAATAGGTCTGTAATTGATTGGAATCATCTCAAAAAATATATATGCCAGGATCACGACAATATAATAAATACCCAGAATAATGATATCCGGATCCACCTTGAAAAGACTTCTTTTCTTAATCAACTGAACTAGTCCCACACCTGCAAAGATCAGGCATACTACGACAGGCACCAGCCCCATCCAATCAGTAATCGAATAAATCATCATGTGTACGCCTGTGAAGCGGTGAAACCAGCAATTGAGTGTTGCAAATCCAATATTCGTTCCGTTTTGACCATGAGGCTGCACATCTACCATCTGGATCAAAACTGTCCATAATACAAAAGTTGCAATGAATATTCCTCCAAATAGTAAATTCTTCATTCCGTTCTTTTTCATCATTCTACGTCCTTTCTATATGGGTTTGTCTTTTCGACACATTCACCTTATCAAAAAACATAAAATGATGATAGAATCGCTCGGTCACATACGTGATACGATTCGTATCATACCCGTAAATGCTTGTTTTTTCAGTATTTCCTTCTGATTATCTATCCCTGCAAATCCGGATTTATCTTTTAGCATTCTATCATGTTCTATTCTGAAATTCCACTCTTACATTTACAAAGAGTCGCCTTTCGGCAGCCCTCTTAACTTATATATAAACGATCTCTTTCAGTACAATTTTTTCAGCACTTGTTCTGATATTATTCATCAACCCGACCCACTTCATCTGATCCCGTATCTTCAATGTTTCTGTCACACTCTGTTCTTCTGCCATCTGCTTCATTAACATTTCGACCTGCTCTCTTGCATCCCGATCAATCTGATTCAGATGTTCAGTCAGCTTTCCAGTCAATAACAGGCACTGATATCTTGCTGGTCTATACTCTTTCAGATATTGTTTCCGCAACATTCCATATTTCCCATATGTCGGTTCTTCCTCATTCAGCACCAGACCCGGCAAATAGTAATCTCCATGCAAGGTATAGCTTAATCCGTTCTTTTCATCATAAATGTGTTTTTTCATGCACTTATATCTCCATTCCTCTGTTCTTTGTTTTATTTTTCTTACGCTGCTGATTCTCCATCTCGCTCTTTTTCGCACCCCATGCTAATCTTTCGTAAATGCTTCCTTTTGGCATTTGTTCCATCCGTCGTTTTTCTTCCAGTGCTTTCTGATTATGAATATCCTGCAGTACCGCAGCCTCCACAGTGTCTATTCCCATGACACGCACAACACGATCATATCTATCAGAAACACTTTGCAACATATTCTTTTCTTCTAATAATTTCTGATTGTCTTTACGCATATCATCCAACTCTTTCTGAACACTGTTATATGCCTGTTTTGTCTTCTGGTATTTATTTTTCCATTTCTCCACTTCTTTCGTAAGTTCTTTTACCTGGGCAGCCATTGCAGCAATCTTATTCTTCATTTGAATAAATAATGGTTTAACTTTTTTATCCCGATAGGTTCCTGCACGTTCCAATGCTCCTGCTTCCGGTAGAAGCGTTTTAACCGTCCCATATTCTTTTATTTCCTTACTGACATTATCTATGATCGGCTGTAACTGCTCCCGACGTTCTTCTAGGCTTTTTAATTCTATTTCTGCTTTCTCTGCCCGCTTTTCTGCAGCTTCTTTATCCCTGACCGCCTGTTCCTTATCTTCTTTCAAAAGCTGAATATCTGCCTTGGATTCTGCAATCTGTGCAGTCAGTCCCTCATTCTCTGCTGTCAGATACTCTTTTTCCTGCTCCAGAGCCTGAACTTCCTTCTTTCGTTCTTTTTTCTTGAAATTATAAACATCCAGATGTTCCTCATGGGTACCTTTCTGTTCCCATTCAATCCCATACTGCTTTGCAATATCTGCCAGCACTTCTTTTTCGTGGTTTATCCACTGATTTAATTCTGTGTCATGTTTATTTCCACCTTGAAATCCCAAACTTTTTAATGCCTGCTTCAGTGAAACTCTGATATCCATCCCTTTTCCTTTCCAACCAGTCACATAGGGAACAAAATCAATATGCAGATGTGGTGTAGCTTCATCCTGATGAAGATAACAGCAAAATACCCGGAGAGTTGGATTCCTTTTCTGAAAATCCTGCATATATTCATTCAACACCTTCACTGCCAGTTCTCCTTCTACTGTCCCTACAGCCATGTCTTCACAATTTCCAATCTGGAAAATGACCTCATGGAATAGTTTTTCCTGTTTTCCCTGCCGGATTTTTTCATAATAATTTGTAATCTGACGGTCTTTTCTTTTCCCCACATTGTATCGCTCCACAGAATCATCAAACAACTCTTTATAAACATCTTTCAGATTTTCATTCTGGTAACAAATATTCAAGTGTACTCTGTCCGGATCTACATTTTCTGCTATGAAATCCCTTCTGTTATGAGCCAGAGAACCAGCTCCGATCATACCGCTAATTGTTCTTTTCATGGTCATGCTTCTCACCTCCCCTTCTGAAACCAGTGCCAGACATGGCACATAAATTTGTATCTTCGCCAGTTATGGCGATAAAAAGAACTCTTCGCCGGATACGGCGGTTTTGTTACTTTTGTCAAAAGTAACGCAAAAGCACTTTCGACAGCCGTACCGTCCATCAAAAGTCCCCTTGCGCCCTGCCGGGGGCAAGACGTCCGGGGACGTCTGTTATGCACCGACCGAATCGGAGCGAAGACCTATTCCTCCCGTTGGTCGGTTTACTCCTGCGTTACTTGTATGACTGACTTATCCCGTTATTCTCGCCCGGACATATTCCAAATCTCCGCAGTATGGTGTCCCCACCAGATACCATTCCCTTGCCGGATTCATTTCCATTCTGGTCTTGACCCACTGATCGTCAACCAGCACTTCCAGCCCTTCTCCGCAGTGAAATCCTGTGTCAATCCATAAATCTGATGATAATAAACCGTATCTTCCGTTATTGCTGTTATAACCTAATCTTCCTTCTCTCATTGTGTCACTCTCCCTTCATTTATCGTTTTCCATAGGGAGCCCCGTTTCAGGTAATGTCATTAACTTAAGAAAATTTATAAAATAAAACAGAACAAAGTCTTGACAAATGTCAGAAAAAATGTGGCGAAGCCTCCTTGAATGAATACATTTTAGGAGGAATTGCTAATGAACTTTTACGCTGATTATGTCCGCAACAAACTCAACGCTGCCATTTCCAGCATGTCCAGTCAGATAGAAGATTACGTCAAAAATCCTGGGCATGATTTTACCAGAAATCGAAAGATGAACTTTACCTCGACAATAAACTTTCTACTTACTATGGAAGGTGGTTCACTTAACTCAGAATTACACAAATATTTTAATTATGATCTGAATCAAATAACCCGTTCTGGTTTCATAAAACAAAGGAACAAATTGAAACCAGATACCATGGAATATTTATTTCATAAATTTCATGAGCAGATATTATGTAACAAAAAATACCAAGGCTACCAGTTACTTGCCTGTGATGGTTCTGACTTGAATATATTTCGTGATCCACTAAATCCACACACGTATTTTGCTGGTAAAGAAGGAACTTTTGGTTTTAATCAACTGCATCTTAATGCCTTGTATGACCTCCAAAGCAGGCGATATGTCGATGCTCTGATTCAGGAGCCTTATGAAGAAAATGAATCCTCTGCCATGATTGAAATGATTAAAAAGCTGACTGCAAATCAGAAGACTATCATTATGGCAGATCGTGGATACGAAACTTATAACATTTTTGCAAATATTCAGGAACGTGGTCTCTTTTATCTAATCCGGATTAAAGATACCTCGAAAAAAGGCAGCATTTCTGGAAGCCTTTCTTTGCCGGTATCCTGTGAATTTGACGAAGAAATCGAACTGATTATGACCCGTAAACAAAAGTTTTATAAAACGAAAGGTTATAAATATCTCTCAAATTCATCGCCATTTGACTTTCTTGATTCTGAGAATTTGTTTTATACACTTCATCTCAGACTCACACAGTTTCAGCTGGAAAATGGAGTTTATGAATGTATAGCCAGCAACCTGGATAAAGAAGAATTCCCACCTGAAAAGATCAAGGAACTTTATCATATGCGATGGGGAATCGAAACTTCTTTCCGTGAGCTGAAATATACGATTGGCCTGACAAATCTTCACTCTAAAAATGTGGAATATATCTGTCAGGAAATTTACGCAAAACTGATCCTGTATAATTTTTGTGAAATTATTTCAGCAAATATCATACTGGAAGAAAGAAACCGTAAGTACACATACCAATTAAACTACACAATGGCAATTCAAATATGCAGGCATTATCTGCGCCAGACATTTGTAACGATAGATGTTGAAGGTCTGATTAAGAAAGAACTATCGCCCCAAAGACCACACCGACAATATCAGCGTCGAGTAATAAAGAAACGATGGGTTAGTTTCGCATACCGTATAGGATAAAAAATTATTCAAATGAATATAGCTGGCAAAAAGCAGACTTTTGGTTTGTTTATTTGTTATGCGTAAATCTTGTGATTTTTCAAGAAAGCTAATCTGAACACTTATTACAATAATCGAAATTTTCTTAAGTTAATGACATTACCGTTTCAGGGCATCCTTCACAGCCATCAAACCACCAACGCACTGTCGTTTTATCCACAACCTTCCGTCTTGCATCTTACCAGCTTTCTCCTTGTCTGCTATCTACAGGTGCGTGACACGCTCCTGTCATAGGACAGACAACAAGAACTGTTACCATCGAAAGCTTTCCGGTATTCCCCGCCTGTCCAGATATTCCTGACGGGACTTTTCCCGTTCTTCCTCTGTCGGAGCAGTTTTCGACTGTGTATATAACTGCCGGTTTGCCATACGCTCCACTTTCTCCATAAGCCCTTTGCAAATTTCCTCCGAACAGCTTTGATCTTCCATCAAATGATAGGAAACCAGCTGTCTAAACAAGGCAAATGGTATCTGTACATTTTTTATTTCCATGTTGTCTCCTTTCAAGGTGGCAAGATGCCCTGTTCTTAAGAAATAGTCATCTTGCCATCTTCCTTTTATTCTGGAAGCATCCAGAACCATTGATTTCCACGTTTCACCGAATCAATCTCCAGTTCCAGTTTTGCGTTCCGTAGGGTTTTCTTCTTAATTCCTCGTTTTTCCGCTTCTTCTTCAATCTTTTTCTGTGCCATGCCACCATCAGCCAATATTTCCAACAGAAACTCCTTTGCCTTCCGGCTTTTCTGACCTCTGCTGTCACCACTGAGCAGATCATCCGCACTAATGTCGTATTCCCCGATCCACTCGAATCCAGTATCCTTATCTAATCGGAATGCAATTGATTTCCCTTCCGGTGCAAGGGAACTTTTCACATGGCATACCACACGGATTTCCGGTTCATCTTTAATCCGCCCAACAATCAGCACACTTCTGGCTGCCGCCTGAAAATCAATCGAACCCAATCCACGGTAAGAAGATTTTCCGTTACTGTTTTTGTTCATATGCCCGATCAGAATGATTGCACAGTGGTATTTCTCTGCAAGCACTGCCACACGCTTCATTAACGGACGGATTTCATTTGCCCGGTGCATATCCACCTCTGCTCCAAGAAATCCCTGTATTGGATCTAAAACTACCAGACGGGCTTTTGTCTGTATGATAGCTTCTTCCAATCTGGCATCCATCATGGTCAATGCCCGATCGTTATCATCAATTACCATCACTCTGGAACAATCTGCACCAGCTGCAAGAAGTCGAGGCTTGATAGTATCGCCCAATCCATCTTCTGCAGTCTGATAAATAACATTCACAGGTTCTATCGGGCTTTCCACTGGATTCGCATCAGAGTCAACGTTCTTTTCTGCTCTATCCTTCTCGTCTGTTGCCTGTTGTTGCTCTGGAAGAATTTTTTCGCCTTTGGTCAACTTCGCAATAATCTGAAGTACCATCGTAGTCTTTCCTTCTCCCGGATCTCCCTGAATAATCGTTACTTTTCCAAAAGGAATAAACGGATAGAACAGCCATTCAATCTGCTCTACTTCCACTGATTCCATATTTATCAGCTTCAGATCCGACTCCGTCCTTTTTATTTCTGTTTTCTTTGTCTCTACTCTGTTCGTTTCCATCGTTCCTCCTTATTTTCCCGTTGAAAGGAAGTGGAGATTTTGATAGAATACTCGTAGAAAGTTTTTGGTGAGTATTCTACCAAATCTCTGCCTTTAGGTGTTTGCCGACACTTAAAGGCATTTTCTATTCTTCCTTCATGCCATCCATCGTCACTGTGATCAGCCGGATTACTTCCAGTAAATCCTCCGGCACATCATCACCCTTTTTCAAACGTTTCAGTTCATTCAGAACCTTTGCCAGTTCATTTTTCAACGCCTTATACACTCTCGGATTTCCTGTCACTACAACCTCTTTTTCCTGCAATCTTCGGATAATATAATCCTGTTTAGTCAGACCGGACAATTTAACCGCTGTTTCCAGAAGTTCATCCTCCTCCGGTGATACCCGAAAAGCTACCGTTTTATTTCTCCAACGCCCCTGTCTATCCAAACATTTAGCTGACATACGCAAGTCCTCCTTCCCTATCATTTGGTTCTTCATTCATGTTTTCTGCATCCAACTGGTCTGCCATATCCTGCTGTACGGACGGGAACAGATGCGCATATCGGTAAGTGATCTTTTCTGCTGAATGACCAACCCTTTTTCCGATTGCCAGTGCTGTATAGCCCATGTTAATCAGCAAAGAGACATGGCTGTGTCTGAGATCATGCACCCGGATTTTTTTCACACCGCTTGCTTTGCATCCTCTTTCCATTTCATGGTTCAGATAATACTTAGTTACAGGGAAAATACGGTCATCCGGCTGCAGGCTGTAATATAACTTCAAACAATCCTGCATTTCGTCACATAAGAACTTTGGCATAGTTACAGTACGGACACTGTTCTTTGTTTTCGGAGTGCTGATCACATCTTCTCCCTTTAAACGCTGATAGGATTTGTTGATCCGCAACGTTCTCTTCTGGAAATCGAAATCCGCAGGAGTTAAAGCCAAAAGCTCCCCGGATCTGATTCCGCACCAGTACAATAACTGGAACGCATAGTAGGAAAGTGGTTTATCCATCATTTCTTCTGAAAACTGTTTATACTCTGCCTTTGTCCAGAAGAGCATTTCCTTGCTTTCTTCTGAGCCGATTGTGCCAGCTTTCCTTGCCGGATTCATGCTAAGATCATAAAACTTGATCGCATGGTTGAAAATCGTACTCAACTGTCCATGGATTGTTTTCAGATAAGTAGGGGATAAAGGTTTTCCTTTCCTGCTTGTCAATTTGCGAAGCTCATTATGCCAGTCCAAAACATCCTTTGCGGTGATTTCTGACACCTTTCTTTTTCCCAGATAGGGTAAAATCTTGGACTTGATAATATTTTCCTTTGTAAGCCAGGTACTCTTTTTCAGCCTTGGTCTCACATCTTCCTCATATAATTTGCAGAAGCTCTCCAGTTCCATATCCATACTGGCTTTCTTCTGGAGTATGAACTGCTGCTCCCACTGTGCAGCTTCTCTTTTTGTTGCAAATCCTCTTTTGCATTTCTGCTTACGTTCGCCGGTCCAGTCCTGATACCGTACCATAACGTACCATGTGTTATTGCTTTCAGTCTTGTAAATTGCCATTCTTAATTCCTCCCATCGTTTGATCTCGTTCCGTAGAACTGTTCGTAAAAATACTTCCGGTCAACTTTTCCTGCAATTGTCTGGCATCCCATCGCCTGTAATTCCCTGTTCAGCCTTTTCATCAGCTTATAAGCGTAGGATTCCGATACTTCCAGAACTTCCATGACCTCTTTTACATTCATAAACATTTTACTCACTAAGACTTCCCATACCCCAAATGGGCTTCGCACCTTAAAAATTCAATATTTCAGCTAACAAAATAGCAATTTATGCCATCGCAGTCCCT
>NZ_JBQHWA010000057.1:0-11181 GCF_052064225.1 Blautia massiliensis (ex Liu et al. 2021)
GAAGTGTGGCAACACATGGAGCTGACTGTTACTAATCGGGTGAGGGCTTGACCAAAAAGCCGAGGAAGCGGGCAGGATGTAACAGAAATGGAGCGGAACAAGCTTGCTTGTGGAGAACCATTTATGGTACAGACTGAACATTTGCGAAGCAAATGACATCGAACGACGGAGTCGTGAGATGACCCCGCTGGAGTAGCCAAAAGAACAGGCGATGCAGCTTTAGCTGCGAGCCCGTGAAAAAAGGCTGATCGGTACGCAGGTTAGAATTGATTCAACAAAATGATTAACCATCAACAAAGCATGTATGTAGTTTTTAAGGTACAAAGGGAAAGAGGAAAGCAGGAGAAAATCGGTACATGGATTTTTCTCCTGCTTTTGTTATATATGATCATACATCTCCCGCCATTTACATCTCCTTTTCCATATGCTACAATAGGTAAGACCAAAGGAAACAGACCAGGCTGTGAGGAGGTGTAGTCTTCGACCTTTGAACTTGATTTGGGTAATTTCATCGTAAGGAGGAAAGAAAAGAGTATGTTTAATTTTCTTGTGACTGCCGAAGGCGGTCTCACAACGGCAGGATATGTCGTATCTGTTATTGCAGTCCTGATTTTGATAATTCTGGTAGCAGTATTACTTCAGAAAAACACATCTGCATTAAAATTTACCACACACCAGCTGGTTACCTGTGCAGTAGCATTGGCACTTGCATATGTAACTTCTTACATTAAGATATTTAAACTGCCATTTGGCGGATCTGTGACCTTGTTCAGTATGCTGTTTATTGTTCTGATCGGTTACTGGTATGGCATTAAGGTAGGAATTCTTACCGGCCTTGTATATGGGATTTTTCAGTTTCTCCAGGAGCCATATGTCCTTTCATTTTTTCAGGTATGCTGTGATTACATTCTGGCATTTGGAGCCATGGGGCTTTCCGGATTATTTACAAAATCCAGAAAACATGGTCTTCTTAAAGCATACATAATAGCAATTTTGGCAAGAGGAGCATTCCATGCACTTGGCGGATATCTTTACTGGATGGATTACATGCCGGATAATTTTCCGAAGTCTTTGACAGCTTTGTATCCGATCGTTTACAATTACAGTTATATTCTTCTGGAAGGTGTACTGACGATCGTAGTAATTTCTATTCCGGCAGTATCCAGTGCACTTGGGCGAATGCGAATAATGGCAACTGGTGGAAACCGACAATCTGCAGCCACCGAAAAATAATTAATACAGACACATAAATAAAAAGAGATCGTTCAAGCTATTACGATCTTTTTTTATTGAAAATCACAAAAAGTTATATAAAACAAACCAAAAACACAAAGAATACTTTTCACCCAAAGAAAGTTGTGCTATGATAATCAGGCGGAATAATTTCCCATTCAAACGGATGAATGCAAGTCCCCACCCACAGTTTATTGCTTCTTGCAACCACATAGGAGACTTCTTTGATTCGGTTAAAATATTACAGACAGATATAACATATCTGAACATATAAAATACAAAAGAAAAAGCAGCCATACAGTTGCGAAAAGGAGAAGAAAAAGATGTCTAAAAAAATCGAACGAAATGATCCCTGCTGGTGTGGAAGCGGAAAAAAATATAAAAAATGTCATGAAGCATTTGATGAAAAAATGGAACTCATGAAAAAGAAGGGGTATGCAGTTCTTGACCATGATCTGATCAAGACACCTGCACAGATCGAGAAGATCAAAGAGAGCTGCAAGATCAATGTTGCAGTTCTTGATTATGTTGCAGAGCATATCGGACCAGGCGTGACGACACAGCAGATTGATGACTGGGTACATGAAGAAACAGTACGCCATGGCGGAATTCCGGCACCACTTAATTATGAAGGTTTTCCAAAAAGCGTATGTACATCTATCAACGAGGTAGTGTGCCACGGAATCCCGGATGAAGAAATTGTCTTAAAAGAAGGTGATATTGTCAATGTAGATGTATCCACCATTTATCAGGGATATTTTTCTGATTCCTCCCGTATGTTCTGTATTGGACAGGTAAGTCCGGAGAAGGAGAAGCTTGTCCGTGTGACAAAAGAATGCATAGAGCTTGGCCTTGAACAGGTAAAACCATGGACACCGATCGGAAATATGGGAAGTGCTGTACACAAACATGCAGTGGAAAACGGCTATACAGTTGTGAGAGAAATTGGCGGACATGGTGTAGGTCTTGAGTTTCATGAAGATCCATGGGTAAGCTACACATCTAAGGAAGATACAGGTGTACTCATGGTACCCGGAATGATCTTTACTATTGAACCAATGGTCAATATGGGATCTGATGAAATCTATACAGATGAGATCGATGACTGGACAGTGAGGACAGAGGATGGTCTGCCATCGGCACAGTGGGAGATCATGGTCCTTGTCACAGAAACAGGACATGAGGTCCTTTGCTGGTAAAAGCCATCGAAAATCCGGAAAAAAAGTCCTTGCAATGAGAAGTTATCTAGTGTATAATCACATATGTTGTGAAAAAAGATGGTCCTCTGTTACCATATGTGTATTAAGAACATCCAGTATAATTAAGGAGAGAAAGAAATGAACGAAATTATTAAGAACATTGAGTCCGCTCAGCTGAAAGCTGAAGTACCGCAGTTCCGCGTAGGAGACACAGTAAGAGTACACGCACTGATCAAAGAGGGAACACGTGAGCGTGTTCAGATCTTCGAGGGTACAGTACTTAAGAGACAGGGTGGAAGCACAAGAGAGACTTTCACAGTAAGAAAGAGCTCCAACGGTGTTGGTGTTGAGAAAACATGGCCGCTTCATTCCCCACATGTAGTTAAGGTTGAGGTTATCCGTCATGGTAAAGTACGCCGTGCGAAACTGAACTACCTGAGAGATCGTGTAGGTAAAGCAGCTAAGGTTAAAGAGCTTGTAAAATAATTTCATAAGTAAAGAGGCAGGGACAATAACATTTGCTATTGTCCCTCTTTTTACATCAGTGCGTATGCGTGTAAAGACACATACAGGGGATAGAATATGGGATTAAATAAGAAGATTAATATCGAAAATCTGAAGGAAAACAGAGCTGTTTCCGAAGCAAGGGAGAAGCTTCGTGATGACAGGACAAGAGGAATCGTGAAATGGGTGTTTGAAATTATTG
This sequence comes from Blautia massiliensis (ex Liu et al. 2021), assembly GCF_052064225.1. Classification (NCBI taxonomy): domain Bacteria; kingdom Bacillati; phylum Bacillota; class Clostridia; order Lachnospirales; family Lachnospiraceae; genus Blautia; species Blautia massiliensis (ex Liu et al. 2021). The sequence goes on from NZ_JBQHWA010000057.1 coordinate 3,139, forward strand.
TGACCCTGGTTTTTGCTGTGCTGGTTGCGATCTCTGCATTTCAGACTGTGACATTGCAGGAAAGTGCCATGGAACCCACGTATTCTGTAAGTGAAAAGTTTTTTGTAAACAGGGCTTTATATAAGATCAGTTCACCAAAACGTGGAGATGTGATCGTTTTTAAAACAAGCGCCAGTGACTCGGCAGCCCTGCATATCCGACGTGTGATCGGACTTCCCGGGGAGACTGTTCAGGTTAAAGACGGGAAGATCTATATCAACGGCAAGGTTTATGAAGAAAACGGAGCTTATCAGGATATGACAGATGGAGGACTTGCAAATAGTGCTATAACTCTGGAAAGCGGGGAATATTTTGTCCTTGGTGATAATCGCAATAACAGTGAGGACAGCCGCTTCAGCGATATCGGAAATATCAGTAAGAAGTACATTGTCGGGAAAGTTTGGTTTACAGTTTCTCCGAAAAATAAAATAGGTTTTATAAAATAGATCAAAGTAAACAGATTAAAGTATAGATAAATGAGGTGAATTATGAACGTACAGTGGTATCCAGGCCATATGACGAAGGCGAAGCGTCAGATGCAGGAAGATATCAAGCTGATCGATCTGATCATTGAGCTTGTAGATGCAAGAGTTCCTCTTTCCAGCCGAAATCCGGATATTGATGAGCTGGGAAAAAACAAGGCGCGTATGATCCTTCTCAACAAAGCAGATCTTGCCGATGAGAGACAGAACCGTGCCTGGATGGAATATTTCAAAGAAAAAGGAATCTATGCGGTAAGTATTGATTCCCGCAATAAGGGATCTATGAAGGCCGTTTCTGCGGCGATCACAGAGGCATGTAAGGAAAAGACAGAGAGAGACCGGAGACGAGGAATCAAAAACCGTCCGGTACGTGCGATGGTTGCAGGAATCCCTAATGTTGGAAAATCAACATTTATCAATACCTTTGCAGGAAAAGCCTGTGCCAAGACCGGTAATAAACCAGGAGTTACAAAAGGAAAACAGTGGATACGTCTGAATAAAAGTGTGGAGCTTCTGGATACCCCTGGAATTCTCTGGCCGAAATTTGAAGATCAGGAAGTTGGAATGCGTCTTGCCTATATCGGTTCGATCAAGGACGATATTCTGAACATCGAAGAACTTGCCCTGGGTCTGATCGGATATCTGCAGGAGTTTTATCCGGCAGCGATCAGAGAGAGATACAATGTAGAAGAAGAGCTGAAACCGCTGGATATCCTTACTGCAGTTGCGAAAGCAAGAGGATGTCTGAAAAAGGGCGAAGAGCTTGATTATGAGAAAGCATCCCGCCTTTTGCTGGAAGAATTTCGTTCCGGAAAACTGGGAAAAGTGACTCTGGAGTTTCCCAAAGGACCGGAGGAAGCGTAATGGAAACAATGAAAGATATCAAGGCGCGTTTTGCGTCAGCGAAGGAGGGCGAATATAACGCCCTTTTTCGTCATTATGAAAATGATGAGAGAAGCGGTGTACAGAAACTGATCCAGCAGTATCACAAAAAGCTTCAGGCTCTGGAGGATGAGCGTGTACGTACAGAGAGTATGAAGAAATATGAACATGAATATGAGCATCTTGGATATCTTTGCGGGATCGATGAGGTGGGAAGAGGCCCTCTTGCCGGACCGGTAGTCGCCTGTGCGGTGATTCTTCCGAAAGACTGCGATATTTTATGGCTGAATGATTCTAAAAAGCTTACAGCTAAGAAGAGAGAAGAATTGTACGATGTAATCCTGGAGGGAGCAGTTTCTGTTGGAATTGGAATGGCAAGTCCGGAGAGGATTGATGAGATCAATATCCTGCAGGCAACCTATGAGGCAATGCGTCAGGCAGTGAGCAGGCTTTCTGTACAGCCGCAGCTGCTTTTGAACGATGCGGTTACCATACCGGAAATCCAGATTCCGCAGGTACCCATCATCAAAGGTGATGCAAAAAGTGTATCCATTGCGGCAGCAAGTATTGTTGCCAAAGTGACCAGAGACCGGATGATGGAAGAATATGATAAGGTTCTTCCGGAATACGGATTTGCCTCCAATAAAGGATATGGTTCTGCAGCGCATATTGAAGCACTGAAGAAATATGGACCAAGTCCGATACACAGAAAAACGTTTATCACACATTTTGTATAAAAATACTTAAGATACCGACATCAAAAACAGAAAGGTTTTGTTTATCTGAAGGAAAATAGAAGACAGAAGGGCAGCTATTATGAAGGAATTGCTGCAGCGTTCCTGCAAGAAAAGGGGCTGCAGATCAAGGAAAGAAATTTTCGCTGCCGAAGTGGTGAGATCGATCTTGTTGCGCAGGATGGAAGATATCTGGTGTTTATTGAAGTGAAATACAGAAAGAACGGAAAGAGTGGAAGTCCTTTTTCAGCGGTAGGGAGAGAAAAACAGAGGATCATCAGCAAAGTGGCAATGTTTTATCTGATTGCACATGGATACCGGGAGCTGCCTCCCTGCCGTTTTGACGTAGTAGGAATTGATGGAGAGAACATCCACTGGATAAAAAATGCTTTTGATTTTTGCAGTTGAAAGGACTGGTCACATAAGATGAAAATAAAATGGTATAAAGATAAACAGCTAATGAATGTAAATCAGAAGAACAATGTTACCTGGCTTACATATCCTGATTTTGAGAAATTTTCCGGGATCGTACATGGCTTCAGTACCCGCCTGGGAGGAGTAAGCCAGGGGATTTATGAATCTATGAACTTAAGCTTCACGAGAGGGGATGAAGAGTCTGCGGTGCGGGAAAATTACCGCAGACTTTCTGCTGCTATGGGATTTTCCATGGAAGATATCGTAACCTCTGATCAGACACACACCACCAATGTACGTGTGGTCACGGAAGAAGACAGAGGAAATGGGATCACAAAACCAAGACCTTATACAGATGTGGATGGAATGATCACCAATGTGCCGGGACTGGTGCTGGCAACGTTTTATGCGGATTGTGTACCACTTTTCTTTATAGATCCGGTACATAGAGCTGTGGGATTATCTCATTCCGGCTGGAGAGGTACTGTAGGAAAGATCGGAAAAGTGACGGTGGAGAAGATGACTGAGGAATTTCAGACAGATCCTTCAGAGCTTTATGTAGCCATTGGTCCTTCTATCTGTCAGGATTGCTATGAAGTCAGTGAAGATGTGATCGATCAGTTTAGAGAGGCGTTTGAAGAGAAATACTGGGATGTGCTTTTTTACAGAAAACCAGATGGGAAATACCAGCTGAATCTGTGGGAGGCGAACCGAAGGATCTTTCTGGATGCAGGCATAAAAGAAGAGCGGATCTCAATGCCGGGCATCTGCACCTGCTGTAATCCGCTCTTTCTTTACTCACACAGGGCTTCTCACGGGAAACGTGGAAACCTGGGAGCATTTATTACTGTTCGTTGACTTTTTTCATGAGATCCATGATCTTTTCGTTGCTGGAACGAACCTTCTCGACAGATACATCATGATTGATGATATCGATGATACTTGCAAGATATTTGCTCATATTTGCTTCGATATAGTATGGACGGTCAAGAAGCTCAGGAATACGATAGTTAAGGTTGGTTGTGATGACTCTGTCCAGCCAGCCTTTTTCGTAATATTCATCAAATTTGGCTACGCCATCTGTAAACAGACCGTAGGTTGTGCAGACGAATACACGTCCGGCTTTACGCTCTTTGAGCTGACGGGCAACATCCAGCATGCTTTCTCCGGAAGAGATCATATCGTCGATGATGACAACATCTTTGCCCTCTACGGAATCTCCGAGGAATTCGTGAGCAACGATCGGGTTCTTTCCGTTGACAACGGTGGAGTAATCACGGCGTTTGTAGAACATACCCATATCGACTCCAAGGATATTGGAGAAGTATACAGCACGGGACATGGCACCTTCATCCGGGCTGATGATCATGAGATGATCATTGTCAAGCTTGAAATCAGGGACATTTTTGACCAGTGCTTTCAGGAACTGGTATGTGGGGAAAAAGTTATCAAAGCCCTTCAGCGGAATAGAGTTCTGTACACGTGGGTCATGAGCATCAAAAGTAATGATGTTGGAAACACCCATGGCACTTAACTCGCGAAGTGCAAGTGCACAGTCAAGAGATTCTCTCTTGGTGCGTCTGTGCTGACGTCCCTCGTAAAGGAATGGCATGATAACGTTGATACGGTGTGCTTTACCGGTGGCTGCGGAGATGATTCTCTTCAGATCCTGGTAATGGTCATCCGGAGACATGTGGTTCTCATGACCGCATACGCTGTAAGTAAGGCTGTAATTGGTCACATCTACCATGATATAAAGGTCTGTTCCGCGGACAGATTCCTTGATGTAACCCTTACCCTCACCGGTTCCGAAACGTGGGCATTCGCAATCTACAAGGAAAGATTTTTCTGCATATCCCTGTGGGATGATGGTGGATTTCTTGGCGGCTACAAGTTCTTTACGGAATTTAACCAGCTTTTTGTCAACCTCCTCGGCCAGTTCGCGGCATCCGGCAAGTGCGGCGATTCGGATCGGGGCAACAGGCATAGACTTTTCCAGCAATTCTATGTTTGGCATAATATTCCTCCTAAGTGTATGTCATTAAAAATCTCAGTCTATTTATAACATCCGACCCACGTGTCAGTCAAGGTGTTTTCTCAAAGTGTTGATTTTTAAGAGCAAAATTAATACAATTTTCTATAATTATAGTGTTTACGGGGACTTGCAGAGTTGATATTTTGGATTTACCCCGTTTTTTACCCCGGTGAGGGAAAATTGAATAGAAGATTTAAGATATAAAAGCACTTAATGCCTATGACATGATGCCTCTTAAGTAGACAGGGTAAATGACCGGATCTACTTAAGGGTCATCAGGAGAGGTATTGGGTGCTTTTTTATTATTCATCATAAGGATTGTTTTCATAATAACATTTTTGTATTAAATCATCAATTAGTTTACCAAAGTCACCTTGAATTCTAAAAAGCGAAGCATCATAAGAATCATGGCAATCTGACATGTTTAGCTAAGATTTAGCCGCCTATTCTTTACCAGAGAGCAGGGCGGCTATTTCTTATTCTTACTTTTCTTTTAATTTCCCAAATTATAAATTCATCTTGCTGAAATCAATATACAAATCATCGTAAATTCCAACTTTGATTGTGTCGGAAAAGGTGTACTGTTCGGAATCACTGGTATCAAAATTGTAAACCAGAATCAAGTTTTTGAATGGGTCCACAATCCAGTATTCACGTACACCGGCGGTACGGTACTTGAACAATTTTGTAAAATAGTCCATTTTCCTGCTGCCTGGCGAAACAATTTCTACAATCCAGTCAGGAGCACCGGTACAACCTTTATCGTTGAGTTTGTTAGGATTGCAGATTACAGAGATATCTGGTTCTACATAGTTTTTATCATTCTCATTCAGGAATACGGCAAACGGGGAAACATAGGTCTTGCAGGAGCCACCTTTAGCGTCAATATAGTCAGCAATCTTCCGATAGAGTGTTCCAACGATGTCCTGATGCTTTCTGGTAGGCGGTGCCATGTAGTAGATCTGACCGTCAATCAGTTCTGCTCGGGTGCCTTCCGGTAAATTGTAAATATCCTCGATGGTATATTCTTCATGTTGTGGTAATGGCATAGTAACACGTCCTTTCTTGAAAACCTGTTAAAATATTATGTTTGAGATGTTGTTGCCTGTTGGAAATCAATAATTAAATCATACCCCATTGCTGAAAGAACTTTTTGTGCATCTTCAAAACCAAAGTTTTTTTTGTTGAGGAGTTTGGTGAGCCCTTGTGGTTTGATGTTTAATTGTTCGGCAATTTCTCTTTGTGATATTTGTTTTTCAAGCATAAGTTTTTTTATCTCAATAACGATTTGTTCATTATCTTTGTATTGTATAGCCATGATGCACCTCCTTATAAACAAAGTATAATAAAGATAAGGTTATAAGTCAATCAAAAAAGATGAAAAATAATACAAAATATATTACAAAATGGTTGACAAGTAACCCGAAATGGGTTATGCTATAATCAGTTCAAGGGAACAGATAACAGCCGGGAGAGCCGAAAGCCCCCAATACTTCAAGCCATATACCTGTGAGAATCGCAATAGGGCATATCAATAGTCAGGAAGATGCTTGAAGGGCTGAGGGGCCTTGAAAAGCAAAGGAGGACAGCAATATGAAGTACAATCTCAGCAAGATCATGTTGAAAGCATGGAAAGTTTACCGCAAGACAAAGAATATCAGCTTTTCAGAAGCACTTCACAGAGCATGGTTATCTGCGAAGGCAGAAGAAATCAATGCAAAGAGAATCGAAGATGCGAAACATGCAGCAGGAATCACAGAGGAAACCAATACCTTTGCTAAGTGGAAAGAGCTTGGTTATAAGGTAAAGCATGGAGCATCAGCATTATTCGGATGTTCTCTGATCTGGGGAAGCAGAGGAGACGGGGCAACATACAAAGCCAGTTTCTTTGGAAAGTCTCAGGTAGAAGCAATTTAATAAAAAAGCCCTTACCAGAGCGGCAACTCTGATAAAGGCAAAGTAACCCGACAAACGATCAAAATTGAGGGGCTGTGCGTATTATAACATACTCATTCCCCTCAGACAACAAAAGAAAGGAACGAAAGTATGATATCAGTAATGGACGTTCTTGTAATTTTTTTGAGTGGATTTATATCTGCTAAAGTATGTGATTATGTACACGAATTAGAACGAGAGGAGAATGAAGCATGAATAAAGAAAAAACATTAAGAACATTAGAAGAAACAGAAATGATGCAGGCTACAGGTATTCCGACACAGGAGGCAGACGGCGCAGGGGTGGTCATGGCAACAGAGATTATTGCGGATCTTAAGAAGGAACGTGACGATTTGCAGGAAAATCTTGATATATGTACAGGACTGGCAGATAGATATATGTATCGCCAGAGAATTATTGAGTGTACGCTGAAATTAAAAAATGAAAGATTACTGAGGTGTGCTTATGCATACATGAAAAAATTAAGCGAGGGGGAAGAATGATGAAGAAATGCACATTAACTCAGGTTCCTTGCAGAAAAGCAATTATGGAAGTTGTCGAAGCTAACAAAAAAAGAAGATCGTTACAGCACACCTATGAGCTGGCAAAACTCTTTCAAGTGGCTTGTTCTGGTAATGAAGCACTTATGAAGCTACCAGAAGTAGACCAGGAACGTTTCTGGCTGATTACAGATGTTTTAATGATGAATGATCTGGAAGATCTCAAGAGGGTACATAACCTTGCAAATTATCTGATGGTAAAGCGAATAAAGGACAATGCAAAAGTGGCGGAGGCATAACATGGATTATAAAAAAGAAATTGCAAATTTTCTGAATGAAATCCAGAGCGAGAAATTTCTGAAATTTTTATATAACGTAATTGTCTCATTTAAGAGACAGTGGGGGTACTAATATGGATTACAAGAAAGAAACTATTGAGATACTACAGAAGGTAAATGACGATAGCTTGTTTGAGTTCTTCTATAGATTCATTGCCAGAGTAATAAAAAATAGAGGATATTAATATGGACTATAAAAAGAAAATCATAGAGCTGTTAGAGAAAGCGGATCATGACCAAACATATACAATTTTCAGATTTGTTTGTAGCTTTCTGGGAATTAAATAAGGCAACCAAGGGCGGCGGACTGCTGCCCTATTGCTGATAGAAAGGAGAGGTGTCCTATGACAGCAGTGAGAAGAGATAGCAGAGGAATTGTCTTGGAAAAAGGTGAAAGTCAGGATAAAAGTGGTAAATACCGTTACAGATATTATGATGATATGCAGCAGGCGCATGATATATATTCATGGAGACTTCGACCGGAAGACCCGATGCCGGAAGGGAAAAGGCCCGGATTAAGTTTGAGGGAAATGAAAAAAAGTATTCAGAAGGATCTGCTGGATGATTTAAAAGCCTGGCAGGGAAATGTAACTATAAATGAAAGAGCTAATCCCCCAGCTATGCTGGGGCGAATAGTGTAGTAGTGACGTTGTAGAATGTATAATAAAGCCTCCTATGATACAA
>NZ_JBQHWA010000058.1:0-9238 GCF_052064225.1 Blautia massiliensis (ex Liu et al. 2021)
CATCCAACTTAAATTGTTTGGTGTGTTGAGTTTTCTTACATGACATGATGAGTTCCTCCTCTTGTTATTATACATTTTATTTGTATCAAGGGAATATCTCATTTTTGTTTTGTACTAATTAGATGCTAACATCAGAAGATATATTCTTGAAAATGATCTGCTTGAGGCAATCATTGCTTTACCGAATGATATTTTCTATAACACAGGAATTGCAACCTATATCTGGGTATTGTCAAATAAAAAGGCAGGTACAGTCAGAGAAGGAAAAGTGCAGCTGATCAATGCCAATGAGATGTTCGTGAAGAGAAGAAAGGCATTAGGAAATAAGCGAAATGATATCTCTAAGGAAGATATTGCAGAGATTACAAAGATATATGGTGATTTTAAAGAGAGTGAAATCAGCCAGATTTATGATGACGAGGATTTTGGTTATACCAAGATTACAGTAGAAAGACCGCTTCGTGATGAAGAAGGCAATCTGGTATTGAAAAAGGGAAAGAAACAGCCGGATACCAGTCTTCGTGATACAGAAAATGTTCCGTTAAAAGAGGATATCAAAGAGTACTTTGAAAGAGAAGTACTTCCATTTGCACCGGATGCATGGGTAGATGAGAAAAAGTCAAAGGTGGGATATGAGATTCCGTTTACGAGATATTTCTATAAGTATGAAGCTCCAAGACCATCAGCAGAAATTATGGCAGAGATTATGGATTTAGAGACAGAACTATCTGGAAGTCTTGAGGAGGTATTTGACCTATGAGAGAGATGAAGGATAGTGGAGTGGAATGGATTGGGAAGATACCAAAAGATTGGGAGATTGTTCCCTTAACAAAGCAATTAGATTCAATTGTCGATTATAGGGGAAAAACACCAGAAAAAACAGAAGAAGGAACTTTTTTAGTAACTGCAAAGAATATAAAAGATGGGAAAATATGCTATGAGTTATCAAAAGAATACGTTCGTGAAGCCGATTATGAGGAGATAATGCATCGAGGAATACCACAAATTGGCGATATACTATTTACTACAGAGGCTCCATTGGGGCAAGTGGCTAATGTAGATAGAACTGATATTGCCTTAGCACAACGTATTATAAAATTTAGAGCATTAAGTACTGTTAATAACTATTATTTGAAGTATTGGATGTTGAACGAGGGATTCCAGCAGTTTTTACATTCATTATCTACTGGTTCAACAGCAACTGGAATAAAATCAAGCAAGTTATTTTTACTTCCGTTGGTTAGACCAAATATAGAACAACAAAATAAAATAGTTGAATATCTGGATGCCAAGTGTTCAAAGATTGATGAAATTGTAGAAAAGCAGAAGGTGATAATTGAAAAATTAGAGGAATACAAATTATCAATTATTACGGAAGCAGTAACCAGTGGAATAAATCCAGATGTAGAGATGAAGGATAGCGGAAGTGTATGGTTTGGAAATATTCCTATAAATTGGGAAATGAAAAGATTAAAGTATGTATTCCATATTCAGAAAGATATTGCAGGAGAAGAAGGACATACTGTTTTGTCAATTACACAAAGAGGAATAATTCCTAAAGATTTTTCTAACAATGAAGGACAGTTTGCAAATAGCTATGCAAATTATCAGTTAGTCCATAAAGGTGATTTCGCAATGAATCATATGGATTTGCTGACCGGTTGGGTAGATATTTCAAAGTACGAAGGAGTTACAAGTCCTGATTATAGGGTTTTTGTATTAAATGATAAGAATGGTATGTGTCCAAAGTATTATTTGTATATGATGCAAATGTGTTATAGTGCACGAATTTTTTATGGATTAGGACAAGGTGTAAGTGGTATGGGAAGATGGAGACTACAAGCAGATAAGTTTTTGAATTTTTATATTCCTATTCCACCATATGATGAGCAGAAGAAAATAGCTGATTACATAACTGATAAGGTAAATCATATTGAAGTTGAGATTGATAAAAGAAATAAACTTATTAAGAAATATCAAGAATACAAAAAATCCCTCATTTACGAAGTTGTCACAGGCAAAAAGGAGGTGTAGCTCATGTCTGATTTTGATGTAAAAGAGAAACGATTTGAGGAAGATATCGAAGACTATCTGACTCATCATGGTGGATATACCAAAGGTGATCCAAAGAAATTTAATCGTGAATCAGGACTTGAAGAAGATACTTTTGTTGAGTTTATTAAGACAAGTCAGCCTAAGAAATGGGAAAGATATGTAAAAATTTATGCGGAGAATTCCGAGAAACAGATCATCGAACGTTTTAAAAGAGAAGTAAAGACAACGAATCTTTTGAATGTGATGCGGCATGGATTTATGGACAGAGGAATCAAGTTTTATCCGATTTTCTGGAAGCCGGAGACCTCTTTGAATGAGACTACACAGATGCAGTATGATGCGAATATCCTTCATTGTACCAGACAGCTTCATTATTCTGTACATAATGAAAACAGCATTGATATTGTTCTTTTTGCAAACGGCATTCCGGTGGTATCTATGGAATTGAAATGTCAGTTTACAGGACAGGATACAACAAATGCGATTAATCAGTATAAGTTTGATCGTGCCGGTAAGGATGCGATTTTTGCCTTTAAGGAAAGGGTATTGGTACATTTCGCTGTAGACCTTACCAATGTTTATATGACTACAAGACTTGAGGGCGCACACACTTATTTCCTGCCATTTAATCAGGGAAGTAATGGCGCCGGAAAAGTAGGTGGCAAAGGTAATCCGGTAAATCCAAATGGATATGATACAGCTTATCTTTGGGAAAGAGTACTCTGCAAAGACAGTCTGATGGAAATTTTACAGAAATATATGCACTTGCAGCAGGAGTACGATAAAAATGGAAATCTTGTGAAAGAGACTATGATTTTCCCAAGGTATCATCAGCTTGATGTTGTTACAAAGCTGTTGGAAGATGTAAAAAAGAATGGTTCAGGTAAGAGTTATCTGATCCAGCATAGTGCAGGCTCAGGAAAGTCCAATTCGATTGCATGGCTGGCACACAGACTTACCGGACTCCATGATTATGAAGACAATAAGATTTTCCAGTCAGTAATCATCGTTACTGACAGACGAGTGTTGGACAGTCAGTTACAGTCTACAGTATATCAGTTTGACCATGTGGAAGGTGTGGTTAAGAAAGTAGATAAAAATTCGGGACAGCTTAGAGATGCAATCAATGATGGTGTAGGCATTATTATTACTACATTACAGAAATTCCCGGTAATCTATAAAGAAGTGGATTCTGCAAAAAAAAGATTTGCGATTATTATTGATGAGGCACATTCTTCGCAGACCGGAGATGCAGCGAAAAAGTTAAAAAGAGCATTAGCTGATACTGAAGAAATTCTGAAAGAGTATGCCGAGATGGAAGATGAGGACGAGCGAAACCGCAAGGATGATGAGGACAAGCTATTAGACGAACTGGCAGCACAGGGGATGCATAAGAACTTATCATTCTTTGCATTTACAGCAACGCCAAAAGGAAAAACATTGCAGCTGTTTGGTCAGAAGGATGCGGAAGGAATCTACAGACCTTTCCATATTTATTCTATGAGACAGGCAATAGAGGAGCATTTCATCTTGGATGTTTTGCAGAACTATATGACCTACAAAATGTACTATAAGATTGCCAAGATTATTGAGGATAATCCGGAATTTGATACAACAGCTGGTTCAAAGGCAATTATAAATTATGAGACACTGCATCCACATAATATCTCTCAGAAGACTGCCATTATGCTGGAACATTTTATGAATGTCACAAGACATAAGATAGGTGGCAGAGCGAAGGCTATGGTTGTTACACCATCCAGACTTCATGCAGTACGATATGTGCAGGAATTTAAGAGACAGATAAAAGAAAAAGGACTGAATGACCTTGAAGTGTTAGTCGCTTTTTCCGGTGAAGTGAAAGATAACGATGATGTGTTTACCGAAGAGGGAATGAACAAGGATAAAGAAGGCAAGACAATAAAAGAAAAGGCTTTGCCGGAAACATTCCATGCAGATGATTATGGAATCCTTGTTGTTGCAGAAAAATATCAGACAGGCTTTGATGAACCACTACTTCACACCATGTTTGTGGATAAGAAATTGTCCGGTGTAAAGGCAGTACAGACTTTATCAAGACTGAATCGTACTACAAGAGGAAAAGTAGATACCTTTGTACTTGATTTTGTGAATTCAGCAGAGGATATCAAAGCATCTTTTGAGCCATTCTATGAGGAAACTGTGCTCTTGGAGGAAACAGATCCTAATGTTGTATATGATATGAAGAATACCTTGGATGATTTCAGGGTATATCAGAAATCAGAAGTGGATAAATTTGCGGATATTTTCTATCAGAATGAGAATCAATCAGCTGGTGATCTTGGAAAGCTTCAGGGACAGTTAAGACCAGCAATAGACAGATATGAAGTGCTTGAGGTTGAAAAACAGGATATATTTAAGTCTACCTTGGCAAGTTTTAACCGTGTGTATGCCTATATTACACAGGTATGCAGATTATTTGACAAGGATATTCATAGATTCAGTATTTATTCAAAATTCTTATACACAATGCTTCCTAAGGGACATGGTGGAGAGAAGATAAATATTGATGACAAAGTTCTTCTTGAATACTATAAGCTGGAAAAAGACTTTGAAGGTCCGATAGAGCTTGAAAGCACAGAAGGCGGATATACACCTATCTCCGGTGATTCCGGTCATAGAGAGCCTAAGAAAGACCCGTTGACAGTAATCATTGATAAGATAAACGAAAAGTATGGCACTCATTTTACAGAGATGGATAAAGTTCTTGTTCAGATGGAAAATGATTATGCCAATCAGGAGAAATGGCAGAGCTACGCAAAGAACAATGACAGGGCAACATTTATGCTGTTATTTGAAAAGGATTTTCCGAATATGGCAGCAGACAGATATGAGCAGAATGACCAGTTTTTCAGAAAACTGTTTGATGATCCTGATATGATGAGGCAGGTAATGGAGACTGTAGGTTCTGTATTGTATGAGAGATTGAAGAAGAAATATATCTTTGATCCAAAGTCGGGAGTAATTGAAGAGGCGACACCGGAGACTTATGTGGAAGATACATATTTGACGAAGAAATAAGGAAGTGAAAACATGCAGTTAGGATGGATAGATTTTTCAAAAGAAGACCGGCAGAAGGCATTCGATGTGATTAACCTTCTGAGTGAACAGGGAGCAGTCGATGAACTTGGAATCGGCGTTATTCGTGATGCTTTTGCCAATTATTTCTTTCCGGGGACATCTACCATCCAGACTAGAGCAAAGTACTTCCTTATTGTTCCATATATGTTAAGGGAGGCTGTTGATGGCAGGTATGGAAAGGATGCAAATAGAGTTTTAAGAGCTATAGATTCTGCTGAAAAAGATTGTGGCATCAGATTGTTAGAAGCAGATCCCAAGGCAGAAGGTGTTATTGGAAGTCGTGTATTGCCAAAGGGCTGGGTGGCAAGAAAACCATCAGATATCTACTGGAATGGAATTCGTACCTTTGGAATATTCTGTGATTATGGTCTGTCTATACCGGAGTATGTTTCATTGGCGGTAAAGCTAAAAGAACAGAAGTCTGTCAGCCGGTTGGGAAACAGGAATGATGATGCAGAGGAAAATGATAAGGATGATTCGGATGCAGGAGACATCGGCAATATTAGATTCTGGAATCTTCCGATTTATCATGATGATTGGAGAGACAACCTTACAATAGAGCTGACGCAGGAGGAAGCATTCTATCTGGATAAGCAGATTCAGAAGTCAACGAAAGGGTCTCTTTTGGAATATGTATTGAAAAATCGTATTGATTTGAATGAATATGATGATTTTGCTTCTTTAACGGCTGAACTATCGGAAAAAGTAGGTGAAAAGCTGGCATATATGATGAAGCTTGCCTGCGATTTTAATAATCTGGTGTATATGGCGAGAGTAAGATACAATGTCATGCTTTCAGAAGACGAGAATACATACGCAAATGATGAATGGAGCAGGTTGCTTCCGGATATAAGGCATAATGCGACAGTAGATCTGGATGCAGTGTTTGGAGAATTCCAGTTGATCAATCCAAGGGCAAAGAGCTTTCTATGTGGGATACAAGCAGCATTTATTACATTAGATATTGATATGGCTGATGAACTGATTCGCAAGAGGGAACGGAGCCTGAAAGGAGCAGCCAGAGCGAAGTTAAGCAGAACAAAGGAATTTGATCATTCAAAATGGGTAGGCGGTGGAATGCTCGATTACAGATTCTCGAATGCCAGAAGAATTGTGAATGACATCTATGCCGGGGAGGTGAGTGCTGATGTTTAGACCGGATTCAAACCGAGATAGAACGGATTACAGCGGTATTTTGATGCCTCCGGACGGATATAGATTGGACAGAGCAGTAGGCACTACATATTCACTTGACCTGGAAGCACTCACAGCTGTGGCGATATGTCTTGGATTATCTGAAGAAACAGATAGTAAGCTTATGCAAAATCCAATTGGTATGCTGAATGCATTGCAGAAGGTATCAGATAAAATCGTGCTGTTTTGTGAAGCAGGACAGATTAAAGTGCCAACAAAACCGACTGCACTATCTATTTTATTAGAGAAAATGGTAGTAGAGGTCGCACTGCCAAAAGATAGACAGCTTGGTCGATATCCGTCATTTCATCCGAAAACATGGGTATTAGCATATGTAAACGCTGATGGAGATAAAAAATATCGTTTTGTGGTAATGAGCAGAAATCTGACTTTTGACAGGAGCTGGGATATCAGCTTTGCAATGGATAGCAGTAAAAATGTCAGACAGAAGAAAAAGACTCAGCCTATCTGTGATTTTCTGGATTATCTTGTAATGAATGTGCATAATATCAGCAATAATGCCGGAAAGAAAAGAAACCTGATTCGTGGATTATGTGCAGACATTAAGGATGTATCCTTTTCACTTGATAGTAAAATATTTGGAGAGGATTTTGAAGTGCTTCCACTTGGTATTGGAAAAAATGCTTACCGGATGCAGGAGGATATCCTATTCTGCAAGGAAAGAGGAAATGCCAATTCGACATTTAATGAGCTTGTAGTGATGTCTCCGTTTTTATCAGAAAGTGTGATTGCAGATTTTAACCTGACAGACAGGGCATTGTCGGACTGTAAGAGAACACTTGTTACGAGACGTTCTGAGCTTGGAAAACTCAAAGCATCAGATGTAGATAATTTTACCATCTATGCATTAAAGGATGAGATTATAGATGGTGAGGAAGAAATTTCAGATGAACTCGCAGATAAAAAGAAACAGGATATTCATGCAAAAATCTATCTGAGAAGGAAATATTCAGATGTTGACCTGTATCTTGGTTCCATGAATGCTTCCTATTCTGCAATTAATAAAAATGTTGAAATGATGCTGTGGCTTGGTACAAAGAATATGTATCTGAATGGGGATAAATTCTTAGAGGATATATTCTGTGGACCGGTAGGAGATGCAAAGAATCCATTTGAGCAGGTTACAGTAGCGGATGCTGTTTTGGAAACAGAAAGTGACAATAGAAATCTGCTGGAGCAGAAAATTAAGGACTTGTGCCGAGTGAAAAGGCAGGCTGTAATTTCAGAAGATAATGAGAATGCTGGAAAGTACAAGATAGAGGTTGAGTTCAGTGGTATTGAATCTGATAGTGAGGTTACAGTATCACCATTTAATTCAAAGCAGGAGCAGACATTGTCAGAACATATAGAGTTTTCAGAGCTTGAGATCTTGCAGTTATCAGAGTTCTATGAGATTACTGCAAGATCAGGTGATGATACAATTCGCAGAATTATTATGATCCCTACAAGTGGTTTCCCGGATGACAGAGAAAGTGCTGCAGTAAACAGTGTGGTAAAAGATAGGGCATCATTTGTTGAGTACATAGCGTTTGTACTTGGTGATGATTATGTAGCATCTATGCTTGAAGGAAAGCAGATGGGAGAATCCGGCTTTTTTGCCAATTCGAGTGATGCAATGCCGGCACTCTATGAAAAGATGTTAAAGACATCTGTAGAAGGGCCGGAAAGAATAAAAGACATTGGATATGTGCTTAAGATGGTTACAGATAAGGATATTATACCGGATGAATTCCGTGAACTGTATGAGACTTTTTGTAATACTTTGAAAATCAGAAGATAACGAGGTGATGTCATGTTACAATTTAATATAGATGAAATTGAAAAGCGTACCCTTTCCGGTCTGAAGGATTTTCAAAGAGCGACTGTGGAGAGAGTGGATTATCTGTTCCGGCATAATCAGAATCGTGTGCTTGTAGCAGATGAAGTGGGTATGGGAAAAACTCTTATTGCCAGAGGAGCAATTGTAAAGACAGCAAGACTTAGAATCGAAGAGAAAGATGATCTGTTTAAGGTAATTTATATCTGCTCTAATCAGAACATAGCAAATCAGAATATCAGAAAACTTGATGTAACAGGAAAGAATGCCATCGGCTCAGTATCAGATACCAGACTGTCTATGCAGCATTTAAAGATTACTGAGCAGGAAAATGATCCGCAGATAAAGGAAGGTTTTATACAGCTTATCCCACTTACACCGGAAACATCTTTCCGCATGACCACCGGAGGTGGAAGTGTGCAGGAAAGAGCACTTATGTATGCCATTTTAAGGAGAATGCCGGACTTTAAAGGACATGTAACTTCTCTTGAAAAATTTATGATAATGGATGCTGTAAAAGCATGGGATGGATGGGCAAAATGGAACTTTGAAAATCGTGTGGCAGAATGCGAAAAGATGACGAAGGGTGTCTATCCACAAAATGTGATAGAAAAAATCCTTAATTATCAGGAGTATGAAAGTATAAGGGACATGCTGCTTAATCATTTGCATGAAAGAAGATACAATAAACAGCTTACATATTCCAATTACTATGTGATGAATAAGCTTCGTGTGATGTTTGCGAGAATCAGTGTATCTATGCTTGAGCCGGATCTGGTAATCATGGATGAGTTTCAGAGATTTAAGTTTCTTTTGTCATCCGATGACAGTGAGCTTGGTATTCTTGCACACAGTTTCCTTAGTGGACATGATACAAGGGTACTTCTGTTGTCGGCTACACCATATAAATTGTATTCTACCCTTGAAGAGATAGATGAAAAGTAAGCGCCTAATAACAGGGTGGATTTAACTTCCACCGAAAATCTGCCATAATCATAGAGGATAGACGCCAGCATTTTACTACAGATCTGA
>NZ_JBQHWA010000059.1:0-7424 GCF_052064225.1 Blautia massiliensis (ex Liu et al. 2021)
TATACCAAAGGATTGTATTTATGCCTTTTTTATTGGCTGAAATATTGGATTTTCAAGGTTCAGCACACCTTATTGGTGTGGGAAGTTTGAGATCTTAAGTAATAAGTACATACCCCTAAGTGTCATTTAAACATAACAACAACAAGTTTTGCATAAAAGTGTCAAAATAAGTTGACAAATAGTTATTATGACAGTATAATAACGGTATCAAAATAACTTAAGTTTAAATGACACTATAAAGGGGAAGATAGTATGTGTAAAGTATTTGCTTATATGAGAATCAGTACCAAAGAAGAAAGAGGAAAACAGAAATTTACACGACAAGAGCAAGCTATTGAGCGTTGGCAAAAAGAAAATAATGCGGAAATCACTGATAGAAGAACCTACAAAGATGATGCAAGCGGTAAGTCTTTTGATCGTAAAGCATGGAAAGAACTGGAATCTGATGTACAGATGGGCGATACTATTATATTTAAAGATGTATGCCGTTTTACCAGGGAACGTGATAACGGATATAAAAAGTATATGGAATTGCTTAATAAAGGTGTAGAAATGGTATTTATTGATAATCCGACACTTAATACTGAATACATTAAGTCGATGCAAAACTCGGCGGATAAGATGAAAGAAGAAAATATTATAGGTGGTATGACACTGGAATTTGTTATCCGGTTGTTATTGGTAACGGAATTGGATCGGGCTGAAAAAGAGCGAGAGATTACAGTAAAAAGGATTACTGATGGAATAAAAGCAAGCTCAAAGAAAAGTGGACGAAAAACCGGACAGCTGGATAAGATGACACCGGAGCTTCAAAAGGATATAGAGAAGTTTCTTACAGATCGTAGCATAAGACAAATAGACTTGATGAATAAATATCATATAAGCAGAAATACCTTAAAAAAGTATATTGAGTATATTGCAAAGAAAAATCGCATATGATATAATGCCAATAGGCGAAAAGAAATGACGAGTCCATGTGGACAAAAAGAATGAAGCCCTCAGTACTGCCAATACTGGGGGCTTCTTCTTGTTTGATTATAGTAGACAAGAAACTACTAGGTTAGTGCTGTCCTACTTGCCTCTATCTAGCCATTTGCAAACATAATAGGCGACTATGCTTGCCGTGCAGGAGACAAGGAAAGAAATGACGATTTCCATATGAACTCACCTCCTCCCGTTGCCGGGTTTCGGATGGACAACAAAAGTATTATATCATAGAACAATACGGACGGGAAGAGTAAAGATATAATTATAAATAAGCTGGGGGAGACCCTTTATAGTTGTATTGCATGAAGCAGGGTTAATGTCGCAAGGATAAAGAAAAAATAAAAAAGACTACCTATTATAAATAAAAATGCGTTTCCTACAGTGTTGGAAAATATTCTTTCGTAACACACATGTAGCACACAAAACGATGTAAAAGCTTTATTTTATAGGTTCCGCAGTTCTGCAAGCGATAATCTACAGCTTAAAAATGCTAAAAAAGCCCGGAAATATGCCATTTTCCGGGCTTTTTCTATGCCTGAAATCACCTATTCCGATGTGAAATTTGAGGAAATTTGACTTCAAATCAGCCCATTTTGATGGGTTTACAGAAGGTCATTTTGGAGGGGAAATTAGCTCCATATCCTTGACAGATTTTCGGCAAAAATCCGGCTGAAACGGAATAAAAAACAGTGTCAGATTCGTTTGATGAGTTCTGACGAATTCTGCAAAAAAATAATATCGGGTATCCTGTTACATAGAGCATTGGCTCATTCTTTGAAAACGAGAATGGGTCGAGGCTCTATTTTTTTCGCCCGAAATCCGGCGAGACAAATTTGAGTAGGAGGTAACAGGTATGACGGATTTCAATCAGAAGACCCATGATACCGATGTGAGCAGTCATGGCGGACAGTCGAGGCAGATGATGGAGGTGTTTGAGAATCAGGAGTTTGGTTCGATCCGTTTGTTACAGGAGGCAGGCAACTGATTTATATATAAGGGGGATTCCTGGATTATGAAAGACTGGTGTGTGAAAAAGATAGTTACATTTGAAAATAGAAATATGGAAAAATAAATGATAAGACCTCCTGTGTGCAAATAGATAACTCACAGGAGGCACTATAGTATACGGTATTATCAATAGATTATTCTGCAAATCCCTGCTGTTCCATTTCGTTTTCGACTTTAGATTCATTTCCTTGGTTGGTGGAGGCGAACAGGTGACGGAATATGAAGCGGCAGAACGGACCAACAACTAAGATCTGCAGTGGGTAAGCCATAATGAAATTTAGACAAATGGTCTGGAGCCAGATAAAAATCAGGTTTGAAGTGATTCCTGATGATTCGATGGTTCCAAGCAGGCTCATAAGCGGCACCATTGTACAGACTGTGAAGGTCTGGATGCAGAGGATGATGAAGATTGGTCGGTCAGTTGATTTTGCCACGCGGAATGCGAAGTATTTGGATGTTTTGCTGGCAATGAAGAATGCACAGAGAAGCCCGATGAACCATTCCAATGGGAAAGAATGCAGTGCGTGTTTGAAGGTAGCAGCCTGAAGTCCGCTGGTGTGGATGGCGACATTATAAACGCCCATGATAAAAATCATACAGCCGGATGTGATAAGGGTAAAAATGAATTCCTGAAATTTTGTTTTTGGCATAGTAAGCCCTCCTTATAAAAATAATAAAAAATTTCATATAAACACAAAAATGTCGCCTATCCGTCTGACAATGGATAAGCGACATTTTATGTCATATTTATTTTATCAAGTATTGGGGTTCAATGTCATAGGGATTTTGCACAAAATATAAATGAAAAGTAAAAGGTTCTGTGGAATCTTTAAGAAAGCCTTGCAGAATAACTAGCACTAAGCACTGACTATAACGGTCAGTGATTCTTTTTTGATTTTATAAAAAATCATCTGACATTCTTCAAGTTCCCATGTGTGATTAGTAGGAAAAATAAATTTTTCTGCGAAAGTACCGTCCAAAGATACTCTGAAACTTGCAATTAGTGAGGGAATAGTTCATTTTTGCGAAAAAAACTTGCAAAAGAGGGTTGGTAAATATATTTTCAAAAGCTTTATAGGTAGAGGAACAAAATTTTTTCATAATTTTTTAAAATCATGTCCGCTTTTATCTCTCCCAATACAGAGGTGTTAAAGAAAAGCTTGTTCCAACTGGGAGAACGTATCTCTTTCTGGATGAGGTTCAGGAAATTGAAGGCTGGGAGAAAGTAGTAAACTCCCTGGCAACGGATTATGATGTTGACCTTTATGTGACAGGCTCCAATTCCAGAATGATGTCTTCGGAAATAGCGACTTACCTGACCGGACGATATGTTTCCTTCCGTATCTATACGCTTTCGTTTTAGGAATATCTGGAATTCAAAAAGCAGTATACACAGGTAAAGGATATCCATGCTGAACTGGCAGACTATATCCGCTTGGGCGGCTTTCCTGCAACGCACCTGCGAGAGTATTCACAGGATGAGGTTTATACGATTGTCCGGGATATCTATAATTCCACGATTTTCTCGGATATCGTAAAGAGAAACCAGATTCGTAAGATCGACCAGCTGGAACGGGTGGTTCGGTACACATTTGCGAATGTGGGAAATTCATTCTCAGCAAAATCAATTTCTGATTATCTGAAATCAGAGCATCGTTCTATCGACAATGAAACGGTGTACAGCTATCTGGAAAAGCTGGAGAAAGCATATCTCCTTCATCGCTGTTCTCGATACGACCTGCGCGGAAAGGAGATTCTGAAAACGCAGGAGAAGTTTTATCTTGCCGATACCGCTTTGCGTTACAGCGCGCTGGGCTACACACCAGACAGCGTCGTGTCCAGTCTGGAAAATGTGATGTATCTGGAACTTTGCAGACGAGGATATACCGTGACGATTGGAAAAACGCCGGATGGTGAGGTCGATTTTGTGGCGCAGAAGCAGAATGACCGGTTGTATGTGCAGGTCACACAGGAGATTAAATCCGAAAAAACAGAAAAGCGCGAATATGAACGGCTGCTGGAAATCCGGGATAACTATCCGAAGTATGTTTTAAGAACCGATGAATTTGCCGGAGGCAATTACCAAGGCATTAAGAGTATGCACATTGCAGATTTTCTATTGAGTGCAGAATATTAACAACGAGGGCGGCGGTGAGCCGCCCTTTTTACATAGCCAGGTTTCTGATGGAAATTGGAGTTATATGAGGAAAAGTGAATTAGAAAATGTTTGAAATTTTTCATTATTAAATACATATATTTATAATTAAGAGAGTTACAATGCCGGTACCTTGGAAACATCGGAGACTGCAATTATGAGGGTTTTTGATAGAAAAAAGTCTTTTAATATATCCTGATTAATGATATAATACTCCAAAATGTTGATGCATGGACATTTTTATTTTCCAAAATGTTGATGTATGGACATTTTTATTTTCCAAAATGTTGATGTATATACATTTTTGATTTCTAAAATGTTGATAATGAAAAATATAGTAATTAAAAATGTTACAAAGTTGTTCTTGATAAAAATATTATTTGGTAACAGGAGGCATTTTATGTTAAAAAGAAAAGTGATGCATTACATAAAAAAATGGGTAGATTCAAAAAACAAAAAATGTCTTGTGATTCAGGGAGCCAGACAAACAGGAAAAACATATATAGTTGAAAGATTTGCAGAAGAGAACTATGAAGAAATTGTTGAAATTAATTTTAAACAGATACCTTCTGCGATGGATATTTTTTCCGGTGATCTAACAGTAGATAATATGGTTATGGCTATGCGATTTCGTTTTCCTGAAAAGAAGATTATTCCAGGAAAGACTATGATTTTTCTGGATGAGATCCAGGAGTGTCAGGAAGCAATAACTTCTCTTAAGTTTTGGGCATTAGATAATAGATTTGATGTCATTGCATCAGGATCACTTTTAGGAATTGATTATAAACGTGCTTCTTCTTATCCGGTTGGGTATGTTGATTATCTGAAAATGTATGGAATAGATTTTGAGGAGTTTCTTTGGGGAATGGGAATCTCTGAGGATATGATAAGGAATCTCTGTGGATATCTTAGTTCAAAAGCTGCTATTCCAGAGGCGATTCATTCTCAGATGATGAAATATTTTAGGCAGTATGTCGCTATAGGTGGTATGCCGGAAGCAGTTCAGAAGTATATAGATACAAAAGATTTCAGGGAGGTTGACCGGATTCAGAGAAGCCTGTTACAGGGATATCAGTATGATATAGCCCATTATGCTACAGCTGAAGAAAAGGTAAAAGCGGAGAAGTGCTACCTTTCCCTTGCGAAACAGTTATTGGATAAAGAAAATCATAAATTTCAATATAAAGAAGTTGAGCATGGAGGCAGGGCACAGAAGTATTTTTCTAGTATCGAATGGTTACTTCGTGCAGATATGTTGTATTTGTGTAAACTTGTAACAGATATAAGATTTGATCTGGATGATTATGCAAGAGATGATTTTTTCAGAGCTTATACAACGGACTTGTCGCTGCTGATGGCGATGAAAGATTTTTCCTTGAAGCAGCATATTATAGAAAATACCTTGGCAGGAAATTCCAAAGGAGGAATATTTGAATGTGCTGTAGCAGATGCTCTTCATAAGAAGGGATATCAGTTATATTTCTATAAAAATGAGACAACGAAAAAAGAAATTGATGTAATCATTCAAAAAGATGGAAAAGTAGTTCCTATTGAGGTCAAGAGTGGAAATACACGTGCAAATTCACTAAAGTCGATCATGAAAAATAATAAAGATATAAGCTATGGATATAAGTTCATAGATGGAAATATAGGAACCAGCGAAGAGGGAATAATTACATTACCGCTCTATATGATCGCTTTCTTTGATAAAGTATCAGAATAACTGTAGACAAACTTGGTGTTGGGTGTTATGCTCAGCACCAAGTTTCTTATCAAGGAGTCTTGCGTAATCTTGCTCTGCTTTTCTTAACATGAATCTTTTGCAAACACTGTCTCTGGAACAAGAGGAAGTGCTTACGAAGTATTGCTATGAAATATTTGCCAGCGGAGCAGAGACAGAAGAGTTTTCCTATCGCCTAGTGGTAAAGGATGGACTGAGATTAAAAAGTACGGTAAAATCTGTATTAGAAACGATGTTGTGAAATCTGAATTTGGAGGATAAAGCTGATGAACAGCAAAAAGATAATTATAGGAGTCACTATTGGAATAATCGCAGCAATACTTTGGAACGCTGTTTTTATAAACGTATTAAATAGCATGGCTGGAATTGGAATTGGAATATGTCTGGGTATATCTTTTGGAATATCTGGCAGTCTTATTTTTTCAAAAAAAGATAAAGATAAATGATGATACAACTTCCAAATTGTATAATTTTGAAATTAAAAAAAGGAGGAATCGTGTACGATTCTTTAGGTATTTATCTATGAGAAGAAAAGATCGAGAAGTAACAAATATTATTGAAATTCTGCAGATTATTGAAAAAGCGAAAGTCCTGCATCTTGCTTTGTTTGATGCTGATTATCCCTACATCGTTCCACTTCACTACGGATACGAATATACAGAGGGTATCTTGATTTTCTACATGCACTGCGCAAAAGAAGGGCATAAGCTGGATCTGATCAGAAGTAATCCAAATGTGTGCATTGAGGTAGAAAGTGATGTTGAGCTTATATCCGGCGGAGATGTAGCTTGCAAATACGGAGCATCATTTGCATCTGTGATTGGGCGTGGCCGTGCAGAATTAACAGAGGATGTGCAGGAGAAAATACGAGGCCTTTCGCTCTTTATGAAAAATCAGACGGGTCGTGAATTCAATATCAATGAAGAGATGGCATCGACAGTAGAGGTCATCAAAGTTGTTATCGCAGAGTTCACAGCCAAATCAAGATCGAAAGCTTAACAGCATGAGCTTTACGTTTATGCTGATTATATGAATTGTACTGATCGGTGCAGGTACGCTGATAATGGTACTATGGGATAAATCGGGAAGTTGGAAGAATAAAAAGGATGAAGAAATGACGGTTCAACAATTAAAATATATTTTGAAGGTAGCAGAAGTTGGCTCTATTACCGAAGCGGCAAAACTGCTTTTTATATCACAGCCAAGTCTGTCCAATTCCATCAAAGAAACGGAAAAAGAGGCTGGTATCACTATTTTTCTCCGCAGTAGAATCGGAATTACTCTGACAAAAGATGGTGCTGAATTTCTAGGTTATGCTCGTCAGGTGATACAGCAGATGGAACTGCTGGAGGATCGGTATGTTGCAAATCGTCCGGGGAAAGTGACATTTGGAGTATCTTCTCAGCACTATACTTTTACGGAAAACGCTTTTGTGGAGTTGGTGAATAATCCGGGGTGAAATCCATCACCTGTCCGGCGTATGGAAATCGCTAATCCGCTTAATTGGAAATCGCGTTTCCGTTAAATAGGAAA
>NZ_JBQHWA010000060.1:0-6600 GCF_052064225.1 Blautia massiliensis (ex Liu et al. 2021)
TGGCCGCTTCCTCCGGGTTTACCACCAGCTTCTTTGTGTTGATACCGTCCATCTTGATAGGCTCCGTATGGAAGCCGTAAGGGGCTTTCCCGCCCATCTTAAAGCCCCGCTGACTGCGGGAGTAGTAAGCGTCCGTTACCCGCTTCTGTATCGTTTCCCGTTCAAGCTGGGCGAACACGATACAGATATTCAGCATGGCCCGTCCCATCGGCGTGGAGGTATCAAACTTTTCCGTAGAGGACACAAACTCCACATTGTACTGCTGGAACAGCTCCATCATGTTGGCAAAGTCCAGAATGGAACGGCTGATACGGTCGAGCTTGTAAACCACGACCTTTGCAATCAAGCCCCGCTTGATGTCCCGCACCAGTTCTTGAAACTTCGGACGGTCTGTGTTCTTGCCGCTGTACCCTTTGTCTGTGTATTCCTTGCAGTTACCGCCTTTCAACTCGTATTTGCAAAATTCAATCTGGCTTTCAATGGAAATGCTGTCCTTTTTGTCTACCGATTGTCTTGCATAGATTGCGTCTATCCGATTGTTCATATTGTCGCTCCTTTTCTTAAAAAAGAAACGGAGCTGCTGACAGTTCTATTATACCGCCAGCAGCCCCGCAAATCAATGATGGGTTTGGAAAACCTTATGTCCCGGCTTCCTCACTCTCCCGCTTGTCGGCGTACTTGCGGAACACCTCATAAAGCTGCTGTTCCAGTTCCCGGCGTTTGGCTGCTTCCTGTTCCGGCGTGAACACCGGGGAGAGATTTTCCAGTGTGATTTCCTTTCCCTGAAAAGTCACGATTTCGATTTCCTTTTTGTATCTGATATTACTTATAAGATCACCTTTCCTTTCCATGCTGCCGCTGTTGCCGTTTCAGTTCCGCTAAAATCTCCGGCGGGATACGGTCAACCAGCCGCCGCATATCGTCCAGTTCGCTTTTTAACTTCGCCCGTTCCATCGTGTCATTCATCTTGCCTTTTTCGCTGGCCTTTGCCCTGACTTCCAGCTTTTCATTTTCCGCTAACAAGTCATTGATTGTGACCTTGTATTTTTTCAGTTGCCCGGAGAAGTTCTCCATCTGCGGAAACCACTTTTTCAGCATGGAGAGGGCTTCCTCTTTCTTCTTTCCGGCGTTCAGCGGGGTAATGCCGGAGAGAACCGCTTCAATGGCCCTCGCCTGTTTGGAGAGGTTGACCGCCTGTTTGAACAGCCGGGTGGGGATATGCTTCCGGCCCGTCTTGCTGGCGCTTTCCCCACGCTCCAGGTCGGGGTACTGCTCCACCATACAGGCGTGAAAATCGTCCTGCCACTTCGTCAGATTGGCCCGGTTGCCGATAATTTCTTTGGCGCACAGGCGGTTGTCCTTTGTCAGCGGCACAAAGACCAAGTGCAGATGGGGCGTTTTTTCATCCATGTGTACCATAGCCGAAACGATGTTCTCCCGGCCCACCCGGTCAATGAGGAAGTCCGCCGCCCTCTGGAAGTAGGCCGCTATCTCCTTTGGGGACTTGCCCTTGAAAAACTCCGGGCTGGCGGTAATCAGCGTGTCCACAAACCGAGTGCTGTCCTTGCGGGTGCGGCATCTGGCCTGCTCGATGCGGCTCTGAATGAAATGGTAGTAGCGGCCATCCGGCTTGACGATGTGGAAATTGTACTTGCTCCGGCTGGTGTCAATGTCCGGGTTGCTGGCGTACTGCTCCTTTTTCCGTTCATGGTGGGCTTCCAGCGGCCCCGCCGGGTGGCCCTTGTGCTTCTCAAATCGCAAAATTGCGTGTTGTGCCATTGAACTCCTTTCCCCATTCCATTCCTTTCCGGCGGGTTTTCCCGCCGAAAATATCTCTGATAGGATTGGAATGGAATGAATGTAAATAGATGGTTTTAATCTCTGTATTTCTATATACCGTCAGATTTCCGTACTTCAAGAGGATTGATTTTCGTACTCGCCAAGTACGGTTTTCAGCCCTCCGGCGTACCATAACCGGATTTCTTGAAGTCGGTGTTTGGAACCGCTTCATAGGATTTCGGGTAAATGCGGTTGGGTTTTCCACAGCCCTGTTTCTGGATTTCCACCAGCCCCGCATACTGCAACTCCCGCAGGGTGTTGACCGCTTTCTGCCGCCCGCAGCGGAGCAAAGCGACCACCTCGCAGATGGGGTAGTACAGGTAGACCCGCCCGTACTCGTCCGCCCAGCCGTTCTTCCGGGACAACTCCGCCCGGCGCAGGACAAAGGCATACAGCACCTTCGCTTCGTTGCTCAAGGGCTGGAATGTGGGTGCTTCAAAAAGGAAATTGGGGAGCCGGGTGAAACTGAACGCCTTTTCCGGCTGGTGAATATAAATCGTGTTTGTCATAGCGTGTTTTGTGGACGGTTAGAGGCCCGTTTTCCGGGGCGAATGATAAATGATACCAGCCGCCCCGGTTGAGGGCTTGCGGAGCCTTGCAAATCAAGGCTTTTCCCGCTCTTAACTGTCCACAGCAGACCTCCTTTTCCGTTCACTTTCTGTTTTCTGCCGCCTGTGAACTCTGGCGGCGCAGTCCGGGCAGTATTTGCCCCGGTTGGACTTCGGGACGAACACACCGCCGCACTCCGCACAGCGTTTCAAGTCCCTGTCCCGGTAAATCTCCGCTTCCAGCGTCCTGTCCAGCGGCAAGACCGCCCAGCGGAACCACTTGCAGCAGACGGAGAACGAAATCATCTGCGGACAGGCGCAGGTGTCGCCATCGTCCAGCGCAAGGCAGTTTCCGTCCTCGCAGTTGCAGCACTCCCGGCGTATCAGGCCGCTGGCTCGTCTCTTCTGGGGCGGGGTTATGCGGTAGGGGGAGCCGTCCGGCCTGTGTTCCAGCGGCGGCAGGTGTTGATAGGGTCTTTTGCTCATGCGTCCCTCCGTTTTCTTTGGCGTGTTCTGTTTCCAAGGTGCTTGTCCATCGATGAACTATCCCAAGTCTACACCTTTTTGACCGCCTGTGCCGTATATCCAAGAGGTAGGAAATCAGCCTGAAAAACTCCCTATTTCCACGCTCTCGGATTTGTGATATAATCAAAAAAAGATAAAAGACAAATTCAGGTTTCTGGTCTTCTTGCACAAAATAAAGGAGGAGCTATTATGCAAATTGTTTATATTCCAAGCGAATCAATGTCTGTTCAAGGTAAAAAAGATGAAATCTATAAAAGATATGGGAAAGACTGGAATATTAGAGAACAGGGAGGAGGTAACGGAAATTGGTTGTTGACCAGAAAAAGTGATGTGCTTGTAGATGGAAAAAGTTATCGTACTTTTGTACTTGAACACTACGGTAAATCCAAGCTGACAGCGAAGCTTGTTGATAAATTTCGTGAAGATGTAGCAAATGGTAAAATAAAACTGTAAATGCCTATGCCGTTATGCTATGAGCATAGTACATAGCATAACGGCTTCTCTTTCGTTGAGCTAGCAAGGAGGGTGAATATGTCTTTATCCATACAAGAGCGATTAAAAGACCTACGTGTGGAGCGTGGCTTGACGCTGGGGCAGCTTGCGGAGCAGACCGGGCTTTCCAAGTCTGCGCTGGGCAGTTACGAAACGGAAGACTTCAAGGACATCAGCCACTATGCCCTTATCCGGCTGGCGAAGTTTTACGGTGTGACCGCTGATTATCTGCTGGGGCTGTCTGAAATGAAAAATCACCCAAACGCCGATCTTGCAGACCTGCGTTTGAGTGATGAAATGATTGACCTGCTGAAAAGCGGGAGGATAGACAATACCCTGCTGTGTGAGCTGGCGGCGCACCCGGATTTCCCCCGGCTGATGGCTGACCTTGAAATCTATGTGAACGGAACGGCACTGAAACAGGCGCAGGGTGCAAACGCCATAGTGGACACGATGAGCGCAACTGTTATAAAAAAGCATAATCCTGGCATGAGTGATACGCAGTTAAGACAGCTTATCACCGCCCATATTGATGAGGACGAGTTTTGCCGCTATGTGATACAACGGGACATAAACGGGATTGCCCTTGCTCTGCGGGAAACACACAAGGACGATTTTTTCAGCGTCCCAGAGGATAACCCGCTAAAAGAAATGCTGGAAACTGCTGGTGAAATCGTCAGCCAGGACAGCGACACGGAACAAGCGTACTTGGCGTTTATCTGCAAACGGCTCAAGCTGAATTTTAGGAAGCTGTCAGTAGAAGAACGGAAGTGGCTGAAAAAGATTGCGGAAAAATCCGACTTGCTGAAGAATCCAAAACCGCAGAGAGGACGAAGATAAAAAATGCCTGAACGGCGGTTCTGGTTTTTCAGAACCACCATCCAGGCATTTTGTTTAGTAATAGAAAAAGGTGCAGTTGATTATTGCGTATTGTCAATCTCTCTCAAACCGGGTAGTAAAAATACGGCAAGCGCAACGATGATAATGCCAATTCCGCAAATGACAAACCATTTCTCAACTCCCAGCCGCTCCGCCAGAGGCCCGGAAATGACAAGGCCAAACGGCATGGCGAGGGAAGCGGCGCTTGTCAGTAGAGAAAAAACTCTCCCCAGATATTCTGGTTTGACCGTTTCTTGAAAAATCGCATTTTGCACACCGTAAAATGGAGCGGAAATTCCCATAACAGTACAGCACACAACAAAGACAAGAAATGCGTCTGGCGGCAAAAGCCCGGAGAGCATATTGCTAACGCCCATCAGGAGAACGGAAAGACCGATGGTGTACCGCCGTTTCTTAAAACCGCCCCAAATGCTCAGAATGACTCCGCCAAGCAGCATACCAACCGCAAAAGCAATTTCAGCGGCAGAGGCATGGGCCGGTGTTCCTTTGAAGTATGACATACAGATGAGAGGAAAAAGCGTACTGATTGGCATATAAAAGAACATATAAATTACACCAATCCAGAGCAGAGCAAAGAGGCCCCTGTTTTGCTTTAATACCACATACCCCTCTTTCATATCCTGTAAAAACTGTTGTCTTTTCGTTTCTGGACATAGTTCAGGCGTTGGTATGGACGAAATCGCAACAGTCACACAGGCAAGGATTGCACCCACAATATCTAACAATATAATTGCATTAAGAGGCCAAACAGCATATAAAAACGCTGCGGCAGCTGGACTGATAATCGCACTTACTGCTTGCATGGTCTGCGTGTAACCAGCGCATTTTGTAAGTTCCTCTTTTGGCACAATCATAGGTGTTGCTGCGCTGAATGCTGGAGAATGAAAAGCAGTTCCCGCACTTCGGATTAACAGGACAACCATAATAGACCATACGGGCAATTCCATGTAAAACGCCACCAGCGCCAGAATACCGCCAGCGGCGGCAATTATCAAATCCGCACCAATCATTACGCTTTTACGGCTGTGCCGGTCAACAAAAGCACCTGCAAACGGGCCTAAACAGGCTTGCGGCAAAAATCCAATCAGTGTTGCCGCCGTCAATATGATTGCAGAATTAGTTTTCGCAACCAAATAAAAGATAATGGCCATTTGCAAAATACCGCTGCTAATAAAGGATATTGCTTGTCCGGCAAGAAGTGTAAAATAAGTTTTTCTCCATGAATTGTTGTTTTGGGTCATAATGCGAACCTCCTTTTTTATTGCATTGTTCCTTTGTTTCTGCAATAAAAAGCAGGCGTTGTCCCACAGAGAGGGCAGACGCCTGCATAACAACAAAGCACGAAAAAACACCACGATACAGTTCAAAGACTGCTCGTGTCAAACCTACGTGTTCCTTTGCATACGCACGCAAAAAAAGCCCACCATCATGTGGAAAGGTACTTCTACTTTTTATTGCTTATTAGCGTACACAAATTAACACACGTAAGCCTCCTTCCAATCTCAAACTGTCGCACAGTATAACACACATCCGATAGACTTGTCAACCATTTTTAACCTTGTTTTCCATCTTGTTTTTCCATCTCTTACGGGCAGTAGCAAAGCCAGGCGAGCCAGTCAACGGTCAAGATGAACGGCGCTTTCAGCGCCGCCGTTGACAGTCTCGCCCGTCTTTGCTAATGGGTAATCAAGGCGGGAAAGCCATTTTAGGGCTTTCCCGCCCATTTCAATTTTGGGAGAAGAAAGGCCCCAAAATGAACGAGTGCGGCCAAACACTTTTAGGGATTGGCCACCTTGTCCACCCATCCAGCGGGGCGGCGGGGAACGGTCAAGGCCGGGCGTCAGCCCATTCATTTCAGCCTTGACGGTTTCCTGCCGTCCTGCTACTTTTCCCGGAGTGTGGCCACACATCTGGTCACGGTGTCCAGAGCTTTGGGACTTTTTGTCCCATAGGCCGGGGGCGGAGGACGAGGGACGGGGGCTTTCATAATACGCCCTGTCTGCTGCTGAAATCAGCCCTTTGTTTCCGGCTTACCAGCCCCAAACAAAGCCCTGCTTTCCTGCCGCGTCAAATGCCCTTGCCCTCCCCGGCGGCAACGGTATTTTCAGGGCAACGCCGACAGAGCGTATAACACACTACACTTTGCTCCGCAAAGTCGTGTGCCAAATGGGGCGCTGCCCCCTTTGGAAACCCCCGCAACAAACAGGTGCTATGCACCCAGCCGGGAGCATAGCGCCGTTTGTTGTCAGCAGCCCGTTTCACGGTCTGCGTGTAGTTCCTTGTAAACTGACCTAAA
>NZ_JBQHWA010000061.1:0-5945 GCF_052064225.1 Blautia massiliensis (ex Liu et al. 2021)
TGCTCCATCATTATACAGCTTAAGCAACAAGATGGATAATTCCTTACTGGCTGTAAGGGATATTAACCATAAATATATTGTAGTAGAAAAAGGGAACATAAAAAGCAGAGCATTGCTAATGTTGCAATGTTCTGCTTTTTATGTTTGTGTTAGGCTTTGTTGGCAATAGTCTACCAGAATTTTTCATTACAGTGTTTTGCTAAAGGAATCCGATGGAGTTATAGTCCCGCAAGGAGGTTCTGTATTTCCCGTTCAGAAGAATTTTTGTCCCAAATGGAAGAGTTTCTGAAAATCAATCTGTCATAAACGCTGCAAGAGCATCCCTTCTAACTTCATGTGATATTGTTCCAGCACGTCTTTCAGTGTGATTTCCTGCATTCTTTGTTCCGCTGTTTTTTGAATGTCCAAGTAAAAATCCCGCAGCACCAGTTGGATATTTACACCCGCGCCACAGGTAGGATTGGTGTGGATGTCCCTTCACGCTGATCAGCAGCCCTCCCTTCCGTAAGGCGGGCGGGATATTTCATGGTGTGATCTCCTTTTTGAATTTAATGTTATTTTTATAATAACAGCATATTGACAGCAACGCAAGAGGATGCTAAGATGATTTGAAGTAATAATAAAAATAACATCCACTCGAAAGGAATGGTGACAATGAACTTCTATGATGATTTGGTCATGCAGACCCAGATGAATTATTCCAAGTACTATCATATCTATGCTTCCGGCAGTACGCCTTATCAGCTGACTGACCAAAAGCCGCTGCTGTATAGCGAACAGGTCAATCGGTTGGTACAGGAGGTAAAGGAAGCTGACTGTGTGGTAGTGGGCGGAGCCTCCGGCTTGTCCGCTGCCGGTGGCGGAGATTTTTACTACGAGGACAACGACTCCTACCGGAAATACTTCCGGCCTTTTGCTGAAAAGTACCACTTCAAAGGTGCTTTTGCAGGGATGATGCACCCCTGGGAGACCCGGGAAGAGTATTGGGGGTATCTCGCCACCTTCCTTCACACCACCCAGACCGCACCTGTGCGTCATCCCTATCTGGATTTAGACGCTTTGCTGAAAGGCAAGGACTTCTTCATCCTCACCACCAACCAGGATACCCAGTTTGTAAAACTCTACCCGGAGGAGAAGGTGGCGGAAATCCAGGGAGATCACCGGTTCTTCCAGTGTGCCGCCTGCTGTACCGATGACACCTGGGATGCAGTAAAGCCAGTGGCTGGTATGGTGGCCGCTATGGGAGATGGCACGAAGATCCCCACGGATCTCATTCCCCGGTGCCCTCACTGCGGCGGTGAGGCATTCCCCTGGGTGCGAGGATATGGGAATTTCCTTCAAGGAAAGAAATACGAAGAACAGTACGAAAAATTTCTCACTATGTGCTGGAACATAAAGACAGTAAGATTCTATTCCTGGAGCTGGGCGTTGGCCGCCTGACTCCCATGTTCATCCAGGAGCCTTTCTGGAACCTGACCCTCAGCTTTCCCCATGCTCGATATATTGCTATCAACGACAAATATGACTTCCTGCCCAAGCAGTTGGAGGACAAGGGTATGACCATTGTGGCCGACATTGCTCAAGCGCTACGGGATGCACGGGACACAATGGAAAGCAGAGATAACGATCAATGAGGGGTGGAAACCAAGCGGCGCTTTCAGGGAGACTTAAGCTGCTGCCAATGTAGCCAGCCTTGCCGGGATGATATTTGGGAAAACCGCGAACTAGTGAAGGAGCTGACGGGTTACTTGGTAGGTGTTCGTCTGCCGGAGGAGGCTGTTCCTCGTTGCCCGGATTGCGGGCGGGTGCTGGTGCCCTGGGTACGAGATGATACCTTCCTGGAGGGAACCTTCTGGCAGGATAACCTGCACCGCTACCATAGCTTCCTGCGACGATGGATAATGGATCAGACCGACAAAAAAGTCCTGCTGTTGGAACTTGGCGTGGGTGAGATGACGCCCAGTATCATCAAACTGCCTTTCTGGGAAGTTACTGCCAAAAACGAAAACGTCTTTTATGCATGTCTTAATCGAGAGGCCTCTCATAGGCCAGAGCATCTGCGGGCACGAAGCCTGTACCTGCAAGGAGATTTGGCGGAAACTCTGCCTGCCCTCCGGCAGGAGCGATCCATCGCAGCAACCATAAAATAGAAAGGGACGAACGAATATGATTGATTGGAAACCTATTGCGGAAAAATTCAGAGAAGCGGACGCTATCCTGATCGGGGCCAGTAACGGCCTGTCCATCACCGAAGGACTGCATTTGTTTGCGGACAATGCGGCCTTTGAAAGACTGTTTGGGGATTTTAAACGGAAATACGGCCTTGAGTGCATTTTGCAGGGCATGATGGCTGGATGGCCCAGCGAGGAGGAAAAGTGGGCCTTCTGGACCCGGCTCATCCATCATTACTGCGGGCAGTACCAGCCTACGTCGGTGATGAACGATTTGAAGGCCATTGTGGGAGAGAAAGATTACTTTGTCGTCACATCAAACGGAGAAGGTCACTTTGAACTGTGTGGCTTTGATCCGACGAAAATCTATGAGATTGAGGGCAACTGGTTTACTATGCAGTGTGCCCGCCCCTGCCACGACACCCTCTATCCTAGTCTGGAGGTGGCCGAAAAATTATCGGCTGCCGAACAGGGCGGCCATGTGCCTGCTGAATTGGTGCCGCATTGTCCCAAGTGTGGAGGTCCCATGGACATCCACATGGGTGCGGGTCAGAGGATGATTCCGGATACCGCAGCCCAGGCACGGTTCCAAAACTTTCTGAAAACCTACCACGGAAAGAAACTGGTGGTTCTGGAGCTGGGCATTGGCTGGTGCAATCAGCTGATCAAGGCCCAATGATGCGCCTGGTGGCCAGCGAGCCAAACGCCACTTATGTGACCATCAATCTGGGTGAGATCTACATTGTGGACAATATCAAAGAGAAGTCCTTCGGACTGGACGGGCGACTGGATGATCTGCTGCCTGCTCTCCGGGAGGCGTGCGAGGCATGACGATTTCGGAGCAGGTTCAAAATGACTATACAAATGCATAAAAAGGTTAAAATCACCGTGCTGCGGACGGAATATTATCAGGAACTGGCAGAATAGTATGCAATTCCTAATTTGGGGAAGTGTCCTTTTCATCAGAAAGGTCAAGTGCTGTACAGCGATGGCATCAATCCACCGGATGGGATGTGTGGCGTTGCTTGGCAGGTGATTGCTCCCATAGCGCGTCAGTTATCCTTGGGGGAACTGGTTCAGCCGTCTGGCACTTGGCTCAATGATGATACGATTGGTGTGTTTGCATGTCCAGACGGCATCCGGCCTGTTATTTTTCTCTTGGAGGCGGAGTAAGGAATGCAGTGGGCAGATGGAAAGATTCGATGCCATTGGGTGAACCCGGCTAATACCACTTATCTGCGATACCATGACGAGGAATGGGGCAGACCGGTCCACGATAACCATATGCTGTTTGAAATGTTGATTTTGGAGAATTTTCAGGCAGGTCTCACCTGGGAATGTGTCTTAAATAAACGGGAAGCGTTTCGCTGTGCTTTTGACGGGTTTGATTTACGGAAAGTGGCATCTTATAGCGAAGAAAAATTGATGGCTCTGCAAGCTGACTCCGGAATCATCCGTAACCGGCTGAAAATACGAGCCGCAGTGGTCAACGCACAAGTGTTTCAAAAGATACAGCAAGAGTGGGGCATGGAATGTCCGGTGCAGTGTGGGTGTAATGCTCATGTTGCATCGGGTTTTTTGTAAAAATAATTTTTAATAATGTTGATTCTTAACTGCTCTTAACTCAAATATTGCATCTTAACTCAAAAAGAGTTATAATACAGAAAAAAAGTTAAGATTGCAGGTGATGACATGGAATATCTCGATAAAGTTCTGGGAGTCAAGGTTACCTATGATGATGTAGAGTTTAAGCATTTGCCCAATTTTATAGCCACAAGGTACCGTTTACAGATGGTGTCAATGAATGAACAGAAGATGATTTTTCTTTATCCTAAGACAGAACTGGAGCAGATTGAAGTACTGAAAAAACATATTGCTCGGATACAGAAAAATGAGAACTTGCCTGTTGTGCTGGTGCTAAAAGAACTTAGCTTTCGCCAGAAAGAATATTTGATTCGTGAGAAGATTCCATTTATTGTTGATGGAAAGCAAATTTATTTGCCCTTTATGGCAGTGTATTTGCAGGAACGGTGCAGCGCCGAAAAAAAGACAAGGGAAGAAATACTTCCATCGGCGCAGATGCTTCTACTGCATTTCATTTATGGAGGCGCACAGGAACTATCTACAAGTCAAGCTGCGAAAGACTTGGAACTGACACCTACTTCTATATCAAGGGCATCAAGACAGCTTGAAGAAATGGGATTGCTGTATATCAGGAAAGTCGGTGTGCAGAGGATCATGCAATCTGAGGATTCTCCGAAAACACTGTTCCAAAAAGCAGGAGATAAGTTGCTGAATCCAATAAAACGAACGGTTTATATTCCGAAAGAATTGGTGGGAACAGAGCTGTTGGAAAGTGGATATTCGGCGTTGGCAGAGTATTCCATGCTGAACACACCGAATGTCAGATGTTATGCGGCAGAAAGAATCTCTCAATGGAAGGATGTTATGACCAATAGCTTGCAGAATTCGCAGGTGCAAGTGGCCGTAGAGATGTGGAGATACAATCCACGAAAATTGTCCACGCGAAACATTGTAGATGAGCTTTCGCTGGCATTGGCATTGAGAGAAGATGCAGATGAACGGGTTGAAGAAGCAGTAGAAGAAATGTTGAATGAACTGTGGAGGAAGATAGGTGGTTACAGGAATTGATAGCTTTAAGGAATGGTTCAAGGGCAGTGAAGCACAATATGCTATCATTGGTGGAACTGCGTGTGACATTCTGATGACGGAGGAGGGACTGGACTTCCGTGCGACAAAGGATATTGACCTTGTTTTGATTATAGAAGCAGTTGACGCAAATTTCGGAAAGAAATTTTGGGAATATGTAAAACAGGCGGGATATGAGCATTGCAACAAAAGTTCGGGTGTGCCGCAGTTTTATCGGTTTAGTCACCCAATTACAAATCAGTATCCTGCAATGATTGAACTTTTCACGCGAAAGCTGGATGCTATCCAACTTCCAGAAGATGCAGTGCTAACACCGTTACCGATGGACGAAGATATTTCGAGTTTGTCTGCTATTCTTTTGGACGATGATTACTATGAATTTTTGAAGCAGGGGAAAGTCACCGTTGATGGAGTGACTGTCTTGGATGCGGCATATTTGATTCCGTTTAAGGCAAAAGCGTGGATGGATTTGACAGATCGTAAGGCCGCAGGAGAACACGTTGATAACAAAAATATCAAGAAACATAAGAATGATGTTTTCCGTCTGACGGAGTTGATTGATCCCACCGCCAAGGTAGTGGCTCCCCAAGGAGTTTATGCCAATATTCAAGAGTTTGTCCAGCGTATGAAAAATGAAAACGTGGATATTAAACAGTTGGGGCTGGTTGGCAGAACAAAGGAGAAGATTCTGGAAGAATTAAAAGCAATGTACGAGACACTTTAATATAGATATTTGAACAGACAAGGGCATGTCAGCAAGGATTCGACTGACTTGACCCAATAACAATCAGAGAATAAAAACGGAAAAACTGTTTTTAGATGAGGAAAACCATGAAAACACTCTGCATCACAGCACAAGGACTTTGATGCATTGGCCGTGACTCAAATGGTCACCAGGAAAGATGGATAACAGTTTACAGAAAACAGAATAGAATCGTCTTTGATGCCTCGTTGGGAAACCAACGGGGTATTTTTTTGCCCTAATCCGGCTTCACAGTGCACTGGAACAGTCAAAATGATATTGTCAATATTGGTTGACACATTTATCTCAAAGATATCACTGCCTATGCAGCCAGTCCCAGAGATTCGTAGTATCTCTGGCGC
>NZ_JBQHWA010000062.1:0-5366 GCF_052064225.1 Blautia massiliensis (ex Liu et al. 2021)
GGTGCTATGCACCCAGCCGGGAGCATAGCGCCGTTTGTTGTCAGCAGCCCGTTTCACGGTCTGCGTGTAGTTCCTTGTAAACTGACCTAAACCATGAGTTAAACCAGATAGGGATAAAAATAGATATGTATCGGCAGGAGTACAGATTTACTCCTGCTTTCGCCTTTATTCAGGCGGTTTGACGTGTAGTACGCTGCATATATTCCCTCTCCATTTCCCGCATTTCCTCGTCTGTGGGAATATCCACAATCCCGACATAGGAATAGTAAATGTCGATTTGCTGTGTCCGTTTCCCGTCCTTTTTCTCACGCTCATGGATTACGATTTTATCCACAAATGCGTTTAGGATTTCGGGCGTGAGTTCGTCAATGCGGGTATATTTCTTTGTGACGGCTATCAGCTTTGATACATTGGTGGTTTCCATGTCGGCTTCGCTGACTTCGGCTGTTAAGGATTCGATTTCCTGTTTTAGCTGTTCCTGCTCCGCTTCGTATCCGTCTGACAGCTTGCAAAAGCGTTCGTCATTCAGCTTTCCGTTGACATTGTCCTCGTAGATTTTACGGAACAGGCGGTCAAGCTCATCCATCCGCTTTTCGTCCTTTTCTATCTGTTTCTGCTTTGCAGACAGTTCGTATCGGCGTTCCGCAAGGGTGGTGTCTATCTGTTGTCGGATAAATACACGCTCAAACTGCTGCAGATAGGACAGGAAATGCTGAAGCTGTTTCAAAACCAACTGATTTAGTGCGTCTTCTCGGATATAGTGCTGCGTACAGTTCTGCGTGCGGCTCGTCCGCTTGTACTGGGAAC
The DNA here is from genome assembly GCF_052064225.1 of Blautia massiliensis (ex Liu et al. 2021). Lineage (NCBI taxonomy): Bacteria > Bacillati > Bacillota > Clostridia > Lachnospirales > Lachnospiraceae > Blautia > Blautia massiliensis (ex Liu et al. 2021). The sequence continues at coordinate 808 of NZ_JBQHWA010000062.1, forward strand.
AGCGGAAATGCGTGTATCTATTGGCAGTGGCAAGGCTTAGTTTTGCCCCGCAGTCGGCACAATAAAGCAGTCCAGAAAACATGCTCGTAATCCCGCTGTTGGTCGGTCTGCGTTTATTTTCCCGTATCATCTGCACCTTATCCCACACTTCCCTGTCAATAATCGGCGTATGGGCGTTCTCAATATATGCCCGCATTTCCTTTGCGGTTGGGATACGCTTCTTGCTTTTAAAGCCCAAACGGGTGGATTTGAAGCTCTCCGTACAGCCGATATACGCCACATTTTCCAGAATAGCAGCTACGGCTGACGGCTCCCAACAATACGGATTTTCCGAAACCCTCGCCACGCCGACGCCCTTTGACGCTTTGTAGGCTGACGGGGTAAGCACCTTTTCCTCCCACAAAATAGTGGCAATGGCTGACATTCCGTTTCCCTGCATACAGAGGAAAAATATCCTGCGGACAACCGCCGCCGCTTCCTCGTCCACAAGCCATCGGGTATTATCATCAGGATTGCGTAAATATCCGTAAGGCGGCGCACCCAGATGTTCGCCCGCAAGCCCCTTCGCTTTCTTGACTTCCTTTACTTTTTTGCTCGTGCTTTTGGGATACCACTCATTAAAAAGGTTGGTAAATGCGGCAAATTCGTTGCTCTCAAGGCTGCCCGTGTCCACATTGTCCATGATGGCGATAAAGCGCACCCCTGCTTCGGGATAAATGATTTCGGAGTATGAGCCGACCTCGATATAGTTCCTGCCAAAGCGGGAGAGGTCTTTTACAATGACCGTTGTTACAAGCCCCTTGTCAATATCCTCTGACATTTTCTTAAAAGAAGGGCGGTTAAAATTCGTACCCGTATAGCCATCGTCCACATAGTAGGTGGGATTTGGAAACCCGTGTTCCTTAGCGTACTTGAATAGATATTCTTTTTGATTTACGATACTGTTGCTCTCGCCTTCACGTCCATCGTCCTGACTCAGACGACAGTACAAGGCGGTGATTTCTTCCTGCTGTCTTTGCAATGCTTTCTCCTTTCCGACAGCAGACACGATAGTATGAAGTGTAGATACAGTATACCACGCCTGCGGTCAAACTTCAACGCTTTAAAGCGATAATCTTTCCGATATTTCTTAATCCTCATCATAACCCTCGGAATCAAAACTGTAATCTGCTGTGTCCCGCATGAATATCCTGCTGAGAAGCCCAAGCAAGTCCCTCCCGTCCTCTCGGAAATGTGCGGTCACTGTATATTCCGTGCCGCCGATTTTCTCGCAGAGCGTTGCCTGTTCAGGGATACGCATAAGGGGCATAATGTTTTCAGCAGGCGGCAGGGGCGGGTACACCCTATTCGGGTTTACCATTGAGATACCCTTATTTTCGTCTAAAATTTCCGTAAGTTCCTGTTCTGTCAGTCTGCTCATCGCAATGCGTCCTCCCTCTTGCGGTCTGTCCTGCCATTCTGGTTTGACCTTTGATTTTCAACCGTATCGTGGATTTGGTTCAAGCAGTCATCAATGTGGGCAGAGCGTTTTTCAATCCCGTCCGCATATTTCAGCCGCTTTCGCAGCTCCGTTATCCGTTCCGTCACCCCGTTTTTTTCTTCTCGGAGCGTTTCTTTCTCGGCGGGTGAAGCACGCCGTATCTTATTCTGCAAATGCCGCCGATAGTTGGTAAGCCTGTCCATTTCCGTCTGGTTCTTCTCCCTGTCGGCGTGCAAATCGGAGAGGGTGGAGATGTTATGCTCCGACATATAGCGTACCTGTGTGGTAATCTCATCCAGTTTCCGAAGCTCCTCTTTCATAAGCGGGCTTGTCGGCTTGTAGTCCGTGCCTTTGGGAAATATCCCCAACTGATAGCACCAATAGTAATACAACGCTAAGATTCCCCTTGTTTTCTGGTGCGGTTTCCAAGCCTTTTTATATTCTTCGGGCATATGGGGAGAGTAGGAAATCTTTGCTTTGTAGTTCCCATATCTTGCCCTTGTGCCTAAATGTGAACGGATAAAATCGGGCGTTAAGCGTTCATCAAGCGTATCTAATCTTGTGAAATGCTTATACTGCGGCAGCTTCATTTTCCAATGCCCGCCCGAAAAATCAACCTCGTAGCCTTTGTCGATTAGATACTTCATCATGTGCGGAATATCCCGACTGCCGCTGATTGCCTCCGCTAAATCTTCCAGATAGACGTTGTAGCGTGTCGGCTTGCCGCTCTTTTCATCCAGATACAGCGGTCTTGACGGTGCTTTCTTCGGGTTCTCAATCACCGATAATCCGTACTCTCTGCACAAGCGGTCTGACGTTTCCCTTAGCCGTTTCTGCTCCGATTTTGAGTAATTATATTTGCTCCCATCCAGATAGGAAACAGAGTTGAAGCAGAAGTGATTGTGGAGATGCCCCCTGTCAAGGTGGGTGACAACGATTATCTGGTACTTGTCGCCCCACATTTCCCTCGCAAGTTTTAAGCCGATTTCGTGGCATTGTTCGGGCGTTACTTCGTCTGGCTTGAAGCTCTGGTAGCCGTGCCAAGCGATATACCCGCCTGTCTTCTGGTACTGCTTTTTCGTTAGAATCATCTGCTGTAACGCTGTTTCTTTTAAACAGTTGATGGCGGAAACAAACTCTCCATTGTCCGTTTTCTGTGGATTCTTCACATAGGAGAACACGTCAAAGAAGTCCTGCATCTCCTTATTCGGCACGGTCTTTTCTGGGTTTTCCACATAAGAAATTAAGTCTTTCAACCGTCCTTCGATGTGCCAGAGGCTCGTTGCCGCCATATCAGACTGCCCCCTGTTCCGTCAATTTTTCCATGTCAAACTGCTGTGGGAGGGTATAATTCCGTTGCAGTTCCAAGATAAAATCCTCAATCTCCCTGCATATTTCATCAGCGGAAGGGGCGTAGGGGATACACTTTTTAAAGGCTACGTGTACTTCGTAAAGCGTGCCTAATAGTTCCCAAAATTCTTTCTCTGGCTGTGGCTGCGGTGCGTTTCCCCTGCATAACTGACGCATAAATTCTGCGGTGGACAGACCGCAGGCGGATGAATACTGCTTTAATTTTTCATGTTCTTCTTCGCTCAATCTAAAAGTAATGCATACTTTTTCTGATTTTTCTCTACTCATTTTTCTTAATCCTCCAGTTTTATTTTTCCTTTTATCGGGGTAGCTAGGGGTTGTCCCCTAAGTTAGTCCACACGCCTTTAGGGTGTGGATTGGATTGTGGCTGACACAATCCGATGCTCGCTATCTCTGTGGACAACTCCGCAGAGCATTTTTCTGTGTAACGGCTTTCTTAATGCCTGCCTTTACCCTCCGAAAAGGAAATCCTATGTCCTTTCCACCTCCGTTCTGGATTTTATTGCCTTTGACTTTTGGATAAATGAAAAAGCCGCCACACTGCATCACGAACGACAAGAGGATTCCCTCCCGCTCTGATTCGCAATGCTATGTAGCGGCTTTGAAATTCAAAACCCATGTCAGCCTTGCCGATTGGCTGACATTTCAATCTTATATCTATGTGCTTATTTAATTTTCAATCTTCCAATTTCCCCATTGGTATTTCAGAATACCATAGCGGCAATATGGCTGTCAAGATTTTGCACAAACTTTTTAGTATTCTCTATGGACAGGGATTTTATTCACTTATTCTAAAATTGGGTGGGAGAATTTTATCCCCCACCCAATAGCCCATAAGAAAGCATGCTGTATTAGATGACTATAAAATCTTCCGCAACTTTTTTCTAAGATGGTCTAACCGTGCATAGATAGCACCCGTCGTTAAATGCACAAGCGGGGCAATCTCTTTTGTGGAATACCCTTTCATTTTCAGCAGAACGATTTGCAGTGTACGCCTGTCCACCGTAAGTAATGCCTGATACAGATTTTCATCTTCGATTTCATCCAGTAAATCTTCAACGGTCTTTACTTCGGCTGACTGTTCCCTGTCTGCCATTCCCTCAAGGTATTCCCCGAAATCGCTTGTCCAATGGTAAAACCGCCTGTTGGAATTAAAGTCTGCCCTGTCGTCAATACGGATTTGTTCGATGGTAGCTTCATCAACTCCATGTTCCCGCAACACTTTTTCCTCGGCTTCTTTCCAGATACGCCACTTCCTGTCCTCACGTCCGTTGTTATATGCCATTCTTTTTTCCTCCAATCAATCTGAATCTTTGAAAACATAAAAATCCAGATTGAAAGGCGGCGAACGACACTTAACACCAATAATAGTCCTGCGGCACTTTCCAACCAAAAACGACAAAAGAAAAACCGCAAAGGCTTTGTGACCTTTACGGTTATGGGAAATACTAATTCTGTTGTATGGAGATTGTACTTCTACCTTCATGGTGGGAAGTACCGTTGCACTGGCAGGGATTTTTTTAACTGGCTTCCCGCCATTCCCTGATGTGCTATGTATAAATAAACTTTGCTTTATATAAGCAGATGGGCAACCGCCCGAAAAAAGGAACATAAAAACCCTCCAAATTTAAAAACAAATTCAGAGGGTAATTTAGGGTATAACAAAATAACCCACCCGAATATCGTTTTTTTTATTTGGTGAGTTTGT
>NZ_JBQHWA010000063.1:0-5071 GCF_052064225.1 Blautia massiliensis (ex Liu et al. 2021)
CCCCTTGAAGACGACGAGGTAGATAGGGCAGAGGTGGAAGTGTGGCAACACATGGAGCTGACTGTTACTAATCGGGTGAGGGCTTGACCAACCAGCCGAGGAAGCGGGCAGGATGTAACAGAAATGGGGCGGAACAAGCTTGCTTGTGGAGAATCATTTATGGTACAGACTGAACATTTGCGAAGCAAATGACATCGAACGACAGAGTCGTGAGATGACCCCCGCTGGAGTAGCCAAAAGAACAGGCGATGCAGCTTTAGCTGCGAGCCCGTGAAAAAAGGTGAATCGGTACGCAGGTTAAAATTGATTCAAAAAAGATTAACGATCATCAATAGAACATGTATGTAGTTTTGAATATACAATCATGAAAGAGTGGCTTAAACAGCCACTTTTTTATTACCCATAAAAACTGTCCCCTAAAAAAACATAAAAATTGCCCCTTGTAATATACCCAAACAAGCGGTACTATAACATCCAAGTTATTACATTCCTACATTAATACAATCATACATTAAAGTAATAACAAAGATAATAACGAAACGAGAGGGGAATTATTATGAACACACAGAACAACACAGTAGTTAAACTTGCAGAAACTGCGTTATTAGCAGCTTTATGTTATGTATCCTTCACATTTCTGCAGATCAAGATCCCGGTGCCGGGCGGAGACGCAACATCCATTCATATTGGAAATGCTTTCTGCGTACTTGCAGCACTGCTTCTGGGTGGCGTATATGGCGGACTTGCCGGAGCTATCGGAATGGGAATTGCAGATATCATGGACCCTGTTTATATCACAGGCGCACCGAAAACCTTTGTACTGAAATTCTGTATCGGTCTGATTGTAGGTCTTGTGGCACACAAGGTTGCAAAGATCAATGAGAGTACAGATAAAAAATATGTTTTCAAATGGAGTGTGATCGCATCTGTCGCAGGACTTGCATTTAACGTAATTGCAGATCCTATCGTAGGATATTTCTACAAACAGTACATTTTGGGACAGCCACAGGAACTGGCACAGGCACTTGCAAAAATGAGTGCGGCGGCAACCTTTATCAATGCAGTTGTATCTGTAATTCTGGTAGCGATCATCTATAATGCAGTACGTCCGGTACTGATCAAAAGTCATCTGATCACAGTTACCAACAACAAAAATCAGGTTGCGTAAAACGACATACTAAAAAAATAATAGAAAACAAGAAATAACACAAGACAGCGAAATGGAAGTTAAAATCCATTTCGCTGTTTTTTTATGTGGGTATAGGATCATTTTTTATATGGTTATCCTCACATAGAAAACAAATTTCGGAACAACCAAGATCTGTTTTGACGTATCCATGGCAGTGATTGCTGCGGTACTTTCCTTCGTATTTGCGGGAAGACTGGATGGTGTAAGAGAAGGTACTGTTATTTCCGCATATTCTCCCGCACCTTCGTAGGTGTGCACCCGAAGTGCTCCTGGAACATACGTCGGAACAGCTTATAATTGGTGAATCCATGGCGTTCCAGGATCACATGCACGGGGTCTTTCGTATTGATCAGATCTTTGTAGATAAAAGAAAGTCTGTATTCATTCTGATATTCCAGAAATGTAACCCCCATCTTTTTCTTGAAAAAACGGCAGAAATATCCAGGCTGGAGATAAGCAACACCTGCAATCTCATCCAGAGAAATAGGCCGTTTGTAATTCTCAGAAATATAATTCAGCACCAGATTCAGCCGGTCCAGATCTTTTTTCAGCCGGCTTAGATCACTTTGAAAAACTTTGACACTGAAATTGTGATACAGCTGGAACAAAAGTTCAAAGATCAGGCTGTTAAATCGCAGGATAAATCCGTCAGGGCGGATATCATCAATGATCTGCAGCTGCTCCAGAGTGGTTTTCAACATATCCAGTTTGGTCTTTTTTACCGGATCTTTCGTTTGATAATCCCAGATGAACATGAACTGCTGAACATCCGGGATATATTTTTCTATAAAATCCAATGGGATCTGAAGAACGATAGCCTTGTTGGGGACTACACATTTGGTAGAATAGAGGGAAGAAAATCCTGGTTCGAGTGGAGCTATGACGGAGAAGCTTACAAAAAGATCGGACGTATCTTTGATACCACAAGATTCTCCGATGAGTACTGTAAGTACGGAGAATTTACAGGAACCATGGTTGGGATCACCTGTGCAGACCATGTTCTCCACAAGAAATGTGCGGACTTTGATTTCTTTGAATATATTGCAGACGAGAGTCGTATGGTGGAGTAAAAAGATACAAAAAAAAGGAGATTTATCGTTATAAAGACTATTGAAAATAAAAGAAGTTTGTAGTAAGGTAGTAGCTACAACGCTTACGAAAGGAAAGACTGTTTCGGGTGGGCAGTCTTCTTTTGGTGGAGAATTTTGGATGAAGGAAAACGAAAAACAAGGGGGAAGAATTTATGGAGAAGGTAAAAGAGAAATCTTCTTTTTTCCGAAAGTTCGTAGGAGATAAGAGGTTTTATCTGATGGTCCTGTCTATTGCAGTACCGATCATGGTACAGAACGGGATCACAAATTTTGTCAGTCTTCTGGACAATATTATGATCGGTCGTATCGGTACCGAACAGATGTCTGGAGCGGCGATCGTCAATCAGCTGATCTTTGTATATAATCTATGTATTTTCGGCGGGGTGTCCGGAGCGGGAATTTTTACAGCACAGTATTTCGGACAGAAGGATCATGAGGGTGTCCGCCAGACACTTCGTTATAAATTGTGGATGGCAGTGATTCTGACAGCGATCACCATTATACTGTTTCTGACAGCAGGGGGTTCACTGATCAGCATGTATTTAAAAGGCGACGGAACCGCACAGGAGATCCGGGATACTCTTATTTATGGAAAACAGTATTTATGGATCATGCTTCTGGGACTTCCGCCATTTATGATGGTACAGGTTTATGCAAGTACCTTACGTGAATGTGGTGAGACTGTACTTCCCATGAAGGCAGGGATCGTGGCAGTGCTGATCAATCTGATATTTAATTATCTTCTGATCTATGGCAAATTCGGATTCCCGGAAATGGGAGTAAGGGGTGCTGCTGTTGCCACAGTGCTTTCCAGATATGTGGAAGCCTGCATTGTCCTGAGCTGGACACATAAGCATACAGAAAAGAATATTTTTGCACAGGGGCTGTATTCAACATTAAAGGTTCCGGCGAATCTGACAAAGAAGATCCTTATTAAGGGAACCCCTCTGCTTCTGAATGAGACATTATGGGCAGCCGGAGTGGCCATGCTGACACAATGTTATTCAGTCCGTGGACTGAACGTGGTTGCGGGATTAAATATTTCCAATACCATCAACAATGTATTCAATATCGTATTTATCGCACTTGGAGATTCGGTAGCCATTGTTGTAGGACAGCTTCTGGGAGCAGGTAAGATGAAGGAAGCCAGAGATACGGACAACAAGATGATCGCATTCTCTGTGTTCTGCTGTACCTGCGTGGCAGCCGTGATGTTTGTGATGGCACCGTTATTTCCACAGCTTTACAATACCAATGCTGAGGCACGTACTCTGGCGAAATATTTTATTATGATCACAGCATTTTTCATGCCACAGAATGCATTCCTGCATGCAACATATTTTACTTTGCGTTCCGGTGGAAAGACCATCGTTACATTTCTGTTTGACAGTGTGTTTATCTGGGTGGTAAGTGTAACAATCGCATTTACCTTAAGCCGTTTTACAGGTCTGCCTGTACTTGTGATCTACGCAATGGTCCAGGCAGCGGATATGATGAAATGTGTCATTGGATTTATCCTTGTAAAAAAAGGCGTATGGCTTCAGAATATCGTTTCATAGAATTTTTTGAAATCTTCCGGGAGGGGTGCTTCCAGGGAGATTTCTTTTTTGGCATGATGCATGGAAGCCCGGGTGTCGGAAGCAGATTCATCAATTGAAAATGGAAGTTGAAATTTAAGCTTCCATGCGTGGAGTGCAGCCCGGGAAAACGGATTTGATATGTCCGATAAACAGTACAGAGAATCGCCCAGAAGAGGATGCCCGAGAGATGCCATGTGTACACGGATCTGATGGGTACGGCCGGTTTTCAGACGGAGCATTACAAGAGAAGCCGGAGCTGCTGCGTCAGGGCCGGTAGATTTCAGAACAGAATAAAGGGTTTCTGCATGTTTGCTTCCGGGAAGCGTGCCATCTGTGGATACGACCATTTTCAGACGGTTATCCGGGTCAGGTGCAAGGGGAACGGAGATCCTGTGAAAAGCTCCATCTTCATCCACAGGCATGAAACCGGAAACTGCAGCCAGATAGGTTTTCTCTGAAATCCCTTCTTCACGCTGGTTCTGTAATCTGGCGGCAGCAGTCTGGTTCCTGGCAAAGAGCAGGATACCGGAGGTTTCTTTATCCAATCGTCCGATAGACCGGACTTTGGTAGGCTCTCCTTTGGAACGGAAATAGGAAGCCACCTGGTTGGCGAGACTGTCACTGTAGTGAGAACCGGAAGGATGAGTGACAATCCCGGCAGGTTTATTTATGGCGAGGATATCCTGGTCTTCGTATATAATCGCCAACTCAGGAAGAAACTGTGACGTTGAAGCCAGTGAATGATAAATGTGAGAATTGACATCAGAACCTGCAAATTCTGAAACTGCGGAATCAGAATATGAAATTGCGTCTGCGGAGAACTGGAAATTGTGATTGGACGAATAGACGGTAAAGGATGAAGATTCCAGCTGGGCAGAATCCACATCGTCCGCTTCCAGGCATACTATGATCTGATCCCCGGGATAAGCGTTTTCCGTTACCCGGCACTGCTGTCCGTTTTTCCGGATACCACCGGGACGAAACTTCGCCTGGCTGATCTGCTTTTTTGTAAGACCTGCCTGCGTGCGAAGAAAGCGGGAGACAGGTGCCGGAACAGCTGTTTTCGGGATATAGATAGTAAGATAGCGGTTCACTGTGAGGAATCCTCCGATTCTATTAAATTAATAACTCAAACTTCCCACACCAATAAGGTGTGCTGAACCTTGAAAATCCAATATTTCAGCCAATAAAAAAGGCATAAATACAATCCT
>NZ_JBQHWA010000064.1:0-2712 GCF_052064225.1 Blautia massiliensis (ex Liu et al. 2021)
GGGAACCCGGGGAACTGAAACATCTAAGTACCCGGAGGAAAAGAAAGAAACATCGATTCCGTAAGTAGCGGCGAGCGAACGCGGAGGAGCCTAAACCGGTGTGCGTGCATGCCGGGGTCATGGACTGCATTTAAGATTCAGCGAAGTTAACAGAACGGTTTTGGGAAAGCCGGCCGGAGAGGGTGAAAGCCCCGTACGTGAAAGCAGAGCTGACTGAGCAGGATCCGGAGTACCACGAGACACGAGGAACCTTGTGGGAAGTAAGGGGGACCACCCCCTAAGGCTAAATACTACTTAGTGACCGATAGCGCATAGTACTGTGAAGGAAAGGTGAAAAGGACCCCGGGAGGGGAGTGAAAGAGAACCTGAAACCCTGTGTCTACAAGCTGTGGAAGTACTTTATATGTACAACCGCGTACTTTTTGTAGAACGGTCCGGCGAGTTACGCTTACTGGCAAGGTTAAGCACTTCAGGTGTGGAGCCGTAGGGAAACCAAGTCTTAAGAGGGCCAGAGTCAGTAGGAGTAGACCCGAAACCGGGTGATCTATCCATGTCCAGGTTGAAGCTGCCGTAAGAGGTAGTGGAGGACCGAACCCACATCCGTTGAAAAGGGTGGGGATGAGGTGTGGATAGGGGAGAAATTCCAATCGAACCCGGAGATAGCTGGTTCTCCTCGAAATAGCTTTAGGGCTAGCCTCGGTGTGAGTCTTGCGGAGGTAGAGCACTGAATTTCCTAGGGGGCGTCAAAGCCTACCGAAGAATATCAAACTCCGAATGCCGTGTAGATATCACCGGGAGTCAGACTGCACGAGATAAGTTGGGCGGTCAAAAGGGAAAGAGCCCAGACCTACAGTTAAGGTCCCAAAGTGCGCGTTAAGTGGAAAAGGATGTGGGATTTCGAAGACAACCAGGATGTTGGCTCAGAAGCAGCCATACATTCAAAGAGTGCGTAATAGCTCACTGGTCGAGAGGTCCTGCGCCGAAAATGTCCGGGGCTGAAACGCGCCACCGAAACTAAGGAATCTGAAAAGATTGGTAGAGGAGCATTGCATGCGGGAAGAAGCAGTACCGTAAGGAGCTGTGGACTGCATGGAAGAGAGAATGCCGGAATGAGTAGCGAGATAGAGGTGGGAATCCTCTAGGCCGAATATCCAAGGTTTCCAGGGTAAAGCTGATCTGCCCTGGGTGAGTCGGGACCTAAGGTGAGGGCGGGAGCCGTAGCCGATGGACAACAGGTTGATATTCCTGTACTGCAGTATGACAGAACTGTGGGGACACGTAAGGAGAGCGGGAGCCGGGAATGGAAAGCCCGGTACAAGCGGGGTACCAGTATGGCAGGAAAATCCGCCATGCAATGGGAAGACGTGATGTGGAGCGAAGATTAGTAGCGAAGCCCGTGAGCCATGCGTCAAGAAAAGCCGCTATCGTTCATATTGTACCCGTACCGTAAACCGACACAGGTGGATGAGGAGAGAATCCTAAGGCCGGCGGAAGAAGTATTGCCAAGGAACTCGGCAAAATGGCCCCGTAACTTAGGGAGAAGGGGTGCCTGCGGGAGCAGGCCGCAGAGAATAGGCTCAAGCAACTGTTTAGCAAAAACACAGGTCTATGCGAAACCGAAAGGTGAGGTATATGGGCTGACGCCTGCCCGGTGCTGGAAGGTTAAGAGGAGAGGTTAGCGGTAACGCGAAGCTTTGAATTTAAGCCCCAGTAAACGGCGGCCGTAACTATAACGGTCCTAAGGTAGCGAAATTCCTTGTCGGGTAAGTTCCGACCCGCACGAAAGGCGTAATGATTTGAGCGCTGTCTCGGCAATACATCCGGTGAAATTGAAGTGCCAGTGAAGATGCTGGCTACCCGCGCCAGGACGGAAAGACCCCATGGAGCTTTACTCCAGTTTGGCACTGGGGTCCGGTGTTGCATGTACAGGATAGGTGGGAGGCTGAGAAACGGTAACGTCAGTTGCCGCGGAGCCGCTGTTGGGATACCACCCTTGTGATATTGGGCTTCTAACCAGCCGCCGTGAACCGGCGGTGGGACAATGCCAGGCGGGGAGTTTGACTGGGGCGGTCGCCTCCGAAAGGGTATCGGAGGCGCCCAAAGGTTCCCTCAGAATGGACGGAAACCATTCGAAGAGTGCAAAGGCAGAAGGGAGCTTGACTGCGACACCGACGGGTGGAGCAGGTACGAAAGTAGGGCTTAGTGATCCGGTGGTATTAAGTGGGAATGCCATCGCTCAACGGATAAAAGCTACCCTGGGGATAACAGGCTTATCACTCCCAAGAGTTCACATCGACGGAGTGGTTTGGCACCTCGATGTCGGCTCATCGCATCCTGGGGCTGTAGTAGGTCCCAAGGGTTGGGCTGTTCGCCCATTAAAGCGGTACGCGAGCTGGGTTCAGAACGTCGTGAGACAGTTCGGTCCCTATCCGGCGTGGGCGCAGGATATCTGAGAGGAGCTGTCCTTAGTACGAGAGGACCGGGATGGACGGACCGCTGGTGGACCGGTTGGCTTGCCAAAGCCATGGCCGGGTAGCCAAGTCCGGAAGGGATAAACGCTGAAGGCATCTAAGCGTGAAGCCCCCCTCAAGATGAGATATCCCATTCTTAGTGAAGTAAACCCCCTTGAAGACGACGAGGTAGATAGGGCAGAGGTGGAAGTGTGGCAACACATGGAGCTGACTGTTACTAATCGGGTGAGGGCTTGACCAA
>NZ_JBQHWA010000065.1:0-2705 GCF_052064225.1 Blautia massiliensis (ex Liu et al. 2021)
TCCTATTTAACGGAAACGCGATTTCCAATTAAGCGGATTAGCGATTTCCATACGCCGGACAGGTGATGGATTTCACCCCGGATTATTCACCTGTACCTGGGCATAGTCCAGACAGGTATCGGAGTTGTATTCTTTGATGATCTGGGCAAGTTTCTGGAGAGCAGCCATTGCCCGTTCCGGTTCCTGCAATTCTGTCAATAAGGCAGCATAATTGTTGATCTGGGGAATGCTGTCATTGGTATAAAGCAGTTGGTACTGCTCAAGCAGGAAGATACCCTTTTCCATGTGTTCTTTTGCAAGCTCTGCCTGACCATTCATGCGGTAAAGACCGCCCAGATTCGCATGAAGGTTGGAGACAAGGTGGGCATTGTCCTCTGTGATTTCTTTGATCTGTGCAAGGGCTTCTTTTTCCAGTTTGATGGCTTTTTCCGGCTTTGTTTCCATACATGCCTGATAGTCCAGTAATAATGCACGGTCGGTAGCACTACCGTTTTCATTCCCTTTCAAAAGCTGCTTCATCTCCAGGATAATCTCTTTCATACCTTTCCTGTAACGGTATTTCTCCATATATGGGAAGACATCCTCAAGAAACAGCAGGTACTTGGTCAGATCATCTTTTTCCATCATCCGCATGATATTCCCGACTGTCTGAAACAGTTTTTTATAATAGCTGACTTCCGTTCCATGCATCAGACATATTTTTTGCAGAGAATCAAGCAAAGTATGGCAGGCTGTGACCGAAGGTTTTGTTTCTGAAAGGGCAATCTCCTGAATCAACGGATGCAGGGAAATTGTATGCCGTGTAGTTGCCTGTACAAAACCTGTTTCAATCAGATCATTGATGTCATTTAAGTCAGTTAATCCAAGCCAGTCAGCAAAAATACGGGCGGAAATACCGGCAGGAGGCAGAAAGCAAAGGTTCCGCATGATTTCCTGTTGTTCCACGGATATGGAATAAAGAGAAAACAGAGTGTGGATATGGTTATAGTAAGTAGCCTTGCTGTTTTGCCCGTCTTTGATGGCACTGATTTTATCTTCATTTTCAAGGGATGCTTTTTCTTCCCGTAGCTTTTCCAGTAAGTGTTCCGGAGGTAGAATCCCATTTTCCAGTAGTTTTGCAGCCAGCTCTACTGCAAAGGTATGGCGATGGACGATTTCTATAATCTCTTCCACCAGTGTCTGGTATTCTTCTGCTTCAGAATAAAATGCAACTGCCAGTTGAAACAGGCTGGCTGGATCCCTGATTTCTTTTAACTGCAGGATACAGTGTCCGTCAAATTTACTTCTGGTCGTGAAAAGAATCCTGCACCGGTATTTCAGAACCACCGGCAGAAAACTGTCCTGCGTGGCAGTGACGTTGAAATTGTCTATGATGAGCAGTGTATCATCTTTCAGAGAACGGAGAAACCGGTTGTGCTTCCGGAAACGTTCTTCTTCCCCATCTTCCGGCAGATCGTCGGTAAAATCCATGTCTGTGACAGCCTGATGTAAATCACCGGCATATTCCACATACAGGATGTTCGTATAATATTTTTTGTATTGCTTTGCATATGCTTTCGCCAGTTCACTCTTTCCAATCCCGGCAATTCCATAGAGAAATGCTTTGCTGTTTTCTTCCAGCATTGTATGTAATTCGTCCAGTTCTTCTTCTCTTCCAAGAAAATGGCGGCATGGTCTGGGAACTTCACTGTCCATGATGTAATCCAGAATAACCGGGGAGAGAGCCGCCTGCAAGCAGCTTTTGGTTTCTGGTGTCCCGTTTGATAAATTGGCGTTCCATACCAAAGGAGATCAGTTTTGCCAGAAAGAGAAGCCGTGAATCAATCGGCTTGTAAAGGGCTGCCAGCTTTTTCTTTTTTGCTTCGGAGATTGTGGAATCCTGCATGAACAGGAGATAAATATCCTGCAGTGCTTTGTTACAGTCGGTCATTAATGGTATAAGATTATGCTGCAGCGTTTCAGCCAGCTTTTCCTGCTTGCTTGGTCTTGCATAGTAAGTGCAGATTTTGGGACTGATCTTCGCCTGTCCGGTCATCCACCGGCAGACCAGCCCATTGTCAAAAGAAAAATCTTTGCTTTCCGGGCTGTCCATAAAATCCTCAAATACTTCATATAAAAATTCAGGCTGGTTCATCTGGTTACTTTCGCTGATATGATTTTTTAAACATGTCATTATGGAACTAAAATCGCATCGATCCAATCGCAATCCCACCTTTTCGTATCATTTCTTCTTTTATCTGGTACTAAATTTCTTTTATCATAGTACAAACATATGTTCTGGACAATGGTACTTCAATTATATGAACCAAAATAAATGAGAAATAGTCAATTCACTCTCAATTTCTGTTCAATGAGAACCCTGAAACTTTCCTGTAGAATGACCACAGAATAAAAAACAGGGAAGGAGAAGCTTGTGAAACAGAATGTAGAATTTGAACGGTGCATTGATTTTCTTGTGCGGATGATAGATAAATATGGCGAAGAGCTGCTCCGGGAACTGGAGGAAGATAAGGAAAACAATGGACAGGAGAAAAAAGAAGAAAATGAAAAGAAAAAAGAAGCGGCAGCTTCCTGAGATGGAAATCGCAGGGCTGCCGTTTTATATATGATTTTAATATACTAAGACTTCCCATACCCCAAATGGGCTTCGCACCTTAAAAATTCAATATTTCAGCTAACAAAATAGCAATTTATGCCATCGCAGT
>NZ_JBQHWA010000066.1:0-2685 GCF_052064225.1 Blautia massiliensis (ex Liu et al. 2021)
GTAAGCGCCTAATAACAGGGTGGATTTAACTTCCACCGAAAATCTGCCATAATCATAGAGGATAGACGCCAGCATTTTACTACAGATCTGATGCTAGGATCTGTGAAATGCCAGCATTTCACTATAATTATGGGGGTAACGTATGAACACACAAAGACGTACTGCTGACGAACAGTATCAGCTGATTATGGAATGCCGCAACAGCGGTCTCAGTGATTATCAATGGTGTACAGAGCATGACATCAATCCCGGCACTTTTTATAACTGGGTAAAAAGACTTCGAAAGAAAGCATGCTATGATATCCCGCCGGCTAATGGACGGGAAACTTATAGAGCCACACCCAAACAGGAGGTGGTAAAACTGGAAGTAATACCTGATGTTCCTACAGCTATGGATTCTAAGTCATTAGAAACTATTCGGAATGACCGAAGGTTTTCATCATCCATCGAGATTCAATCAGGTACTGTTTCTATTAGGATTTCAAATGATGTCGATCCAATGCTCCTGTCACAGATCATTCGATGCATGGCAGGAAATGTATGTTAGGCGATATCACTGTCGCAGATGAGATCTACGTGATCTGTGGCTATACAGATATGAGGAAATCCATAGACGGATTATGTGCCCTGATCCAGGATCAGTTAAAGATGGATCCCGGTAAAAACAGAGCCATCTACCTGTTCTGCGGCAAACGTAATGATCGTATAAAAGTGCTCCTCCATGAAAGCGATGGTTATGTACTTTTATATAAAAGGCTGGATGCCGGCATCGGAAAATACCGGTGGCCACGCAACCGCAAAGAAGTAAAACCTATCACCTGGAGACAGTTCGACTGGCTCATGTCAGGACTTGAAATCGAGCAGCCGAAGGCCATCAAAAGTGCCTGAAATGCTTGATTTTACGGGACTTTTCGCATGTTTTATGGTATAATAGATCCATAGAAAAGGAGCGAAAAACCATGTCTTCAGGAGCAAACGAGATCCGGCTCTTAGAGCTTAAGGATACTATTTCACAACTGAATACAACAATCAGCACTCAGAACGAGCTCATTCGTTCCATGCAGAAGATGCTGCAGGAACGTGATGAAAAAGACAGCGAAAAGGATAAGCTTATCGCAAATCTTCAGGCTCAGCTGGACTATCTGAAGACAAAACTTTTTGGCTCCACCAGCGAGATACGTCATGACCAGATGCCAGGACAGATGAATCTATTCCAGCTTCAGGATGAAGACGAACCTGCTCCTGTTGAATTGGAAGTTGAGTATATCGAAGTAAAGGCACACACAAAGACCCGCAAGCCAAAGGCAACCTATGATGAAGTCTTTGCTGATCTTCCGACAGAGAAAGTCTATGTCGATACTCTTACCGAGGAGCAGAAAACCTGTATCGAGTGTGGTACAAAAATGGTTCCGATTGGTCATGAACTGATCAGGACTGAGCTGCGATACACAGAACCAAAGCTGGAACGTATCGATTATTATGCGACCACATATGAATGTCCAAAGTGCAAGGAAACGGAAGATCCTCAGTTTATAAAAGATGAGGGAACACCGGCACTGATCCCGGGAAGTTATGTTTCATCCGGACTGGCTGCGCATGTGATGTATGCCAAGTATGTCATGTCCATACCTCTTTACCGCCAGGAGAAGGACTTCGAACATCTCGGCGCAAAGATCAGCCGTACTACAATGGCAAACTGGATCATCAGCTGCTCGAAAAACTATTTTTTGCCAATGTATGAATATCTGCATAGAAAACTACTGCAGCGAAGACAGCTGATGGCCGATGAGACTCCGATCCAGGTATTGAAGGAAGAAGGTCGGAGGCCTCAGAGTAAATCCTATGTCTGGCTGGTCCGCAGCGGTGATGATGGTGAGGTACCGATCATTCTGTATAACTATACACCGACCCGTGCCGGAAGTAATGTAGCCACATTTCTGAAAGGTGCAGTTCCGGGATACTATCTCATGGTGGATGGTTACAAAGGATACAATAAAGTACCAGAAGCACAGCGATGTTGCTGCTGGGCTCACATCAGAAGATACTGGCTGCAGGCCATACCCAAAGGGCATGAAAAGGATTATACCAATCCTGCCGTTCAGGGATTTCTATACTGTAATAAGCTGTTCGAATACGAACGTTCTTATCGTGAGAAAGGGCTGTCATTCAAACAGATCTATAACCGCCGTCTGAAGGATCAAAAACCTGTCATAGAGGCTTTTTTGTCGTGGCTTGATCAGCTTCAGCCAAAAAGCGGTGATCGGATCATCCGTGCCATCAACTATTCCAATGGCTGTCGTCCATACATGATGAATTATCTGAAAGACGGAGCATGCAGCCTGAGTAATAATCTTAGCGAGAACAGCATTCGCCCACTGGTCGTAGGCCGCAAGAACTGGCTGTTCAGTGATACGCCTGCAGGTGCAGACGCCAGCATGAAGATCTATTCAATGATCGAAACGGCTAAAGCGAATGATCTGGATCCGAAAAAATATCTGAACTATCTTTTGGAACATCGTCCGAGTGTTGAAATGTCAGACGATGAACTGAAACAGCTTGCCCCGTGGAGCAGCGCTGTTCGGGAAACTTGCAAATAAAAATGGAGTAAAATACTCGCATGTCTGGCATCCTAGCGCAGGGTGCCAGATTTCAGTTATGGGGTACACCTTAAAACTGTGCGCTTAC
>NZ_JBQHWA010000067.1:0-2565 GCF_052064225.1 Blautia massiliensis (ex Liu et al. 2021)
CGCGAGTAAACTCGCATGAGATGATTTCCACTTTCCGGACATCTGATTTCCAGATTTCCGGAAGTGCGATTTCATCGCACAAGAATATTCAACAGGAATCCATGGGAAATATCTGCCTGATCACAGCAAATATCTCACAGGCTAAAACCCATTTCAAAAAAGCCATGAAGATTTATGAGAATGTCTGGGCTGATGAGCCGGAACTGATTGAAGAAAAATATCAGGAAATTCAGGAACTGTATCCACAGGTAGGCATCGCACTGGCAAGGGGGATTCTGGCTTTCAAAAATTAATAAGCATATTTTACGGCGGACACGATTGCCCGCCGTTATTAATTGCAGAACTTTCTCCCATTTCTGGGAAAAAGTCTTTATTATCTCATATAAAATTCTGTACTAAAAGAACAACCGTCTCAATGTATGCTGACATATCCGGTTCAATTTGTAGCTTCTACCGCAGGCGTGCAATCAGGTTATGGATAGCCTGCGGCGTTAAATCTATCTTAGCATGGTTAAAACTCCTGCGTCCATTTCATATACCCGATCACACAAAACATCTATATCCTCTTTGTTATGGCTGGCCATAAGAATTGTTTTCCCCTGATTTCTTAACTCCTCAAAAAATCTCCGCATCTCCAAAACGCCACGTTTATCCAATCCATTCATCGGTTCGTCAAGTATCAAAATCGGTTGATCTTCCATAATAGCTTGTGCAATAGCAAGTCTCTGTCTCATTCCCAATGAATAATTGCAGACCCGCTTTTTCGATAAAGGATCAAGCCCCACTTTTCTCATAACCTCATATAAATGTTCTTTGTCTTTTCTGTTTCTGATTCTATAAAGGAAATCCAAATTTTTAAAACCACTATAGTTTCTCAGAAAAGACGGTTCTTCGATGATAATTCCAGCTTCCGTCAGCATATCTATGTCTCGCTTCATTTTCTTGTTGCCACTCCAAATTTCGCCCTCATCCAACCGATATAATCCGCATATGCTTTTGAATAAAACAGTTTTTCCAGACCCGTTATATCCTATAATTCCATATATATGCCCGGATTCGCAGGTCAGAGAAACTTTTTTCAGCACTTCATGTCCTCGGAAACTCTTTGAAGCGTTTTTTACTCTGATAATTTCTTGTCGCATTTTAATCGTCCTTTTCCATTTTAAAATCAACCATTTTTATCTTCCAAATAACTGCTATACTAAGCAAAATACACGCAATCCCCAGCACTATTCGCTCCAAATAAAGCTCCGCTGTAATAAGTAATCAGGTAAAAGCTCATAAACGGCACAGCCAAAATGAGTAGCTTGTTGCTGATAAATAATGACACATACGCAGCAAGCAATGCAAGAACACCAGCCATAATTCCGTATTGCAGTCCAAATAAAGCAAAATACAGAAGATAGTGTCCATTGCTTATAATTCCTCTAAAGCCTCCAAGAGTAACTGCACTTTGACATATAGCGTCCTCTGCATCAAACCACGGCAGACGTAAATGCAAAAGACTCACATAAAGCATAACTCCAAACATCATTGTGAGTTCTGCGACTAACATTATAGTTATTGTTTTAGAAATCGCATATACTTTCGGATTTCCCCTTTCAACCTGCAAATAGGCATATTTATTCTCAAAGTCCTCACAAAAGCAGCCTGAAAAGGGAAAAGCAGAAAACACAAGACATAGCTTCTTATTCCAACAAATTTCATAGCAACGCCTTCATCGTTTCTTAAATACAATTTCAAATCACAAAATCTAAAATCTCTTTTTCCAAAAGTCTGAACACATTTGCAACCAAATATCCGTCTGCTATTGCGTGATTCAATCTTACACTAACAGGCATCATTAGTTTTCCATTTTCTTCTCTATACCTTCCCCAGTTTATAATTGGCAAAAAATACAGATATCCGTCAGGAAGTTCAATATTAAGCGAATCATAAGACAACCAGGATATATATGAGGCATCAAACCAATTCGGATGATTTTCAGCATCAAGGAGATACTCTCTTGTTTCTTTAGCATCTTCTATATCTTTAATAGCTTTTTTATAAAAAACTTTATAATCTTCATAATAGGTAGTATACACAGGTGTACAGGTTTCTGTATCTTCATTGAATACATACTGAATAGGATTTATGACATCATAACAAATCAATTCTTCACTTTGCCAAAGATAAGCCATCTTATAGTCATCACGGGAATTCAACGCCCTTGATAATATGTATAGAAAATTAATATAAAACTTTGTATTGGTCATTTTTGAATACTTTACTAACTCAGTTACATCTATCCTTGCAGTAATAGATGTCGAACATTTACAGTCCTGTGTAAAATGCTTGAAAACACCTTTTCTATAATATGTTTCTTTATCAACATTTTTATAATTCATTTTATTTCCTCTCGTGATAAGTTTTTCAGAAATTTATCAATTCTGCAAATTCAAATCTACTGTTGCTTTCAATCTCTCCGCAAGACTGTAAGCGCCTAATAACAGGGTGGATTTAACTTCCACCGAAAATCTGCCATAATCATAGAGGATAGACGCCAGCATTTTACTACAGATCTGA
>NZ_JBQHWA010000068.1:0-2494 GCF_052064225.1 Blautia massiliensis (ex Liu et al. 2021)
GGGTACGTGACATTGAGAGTTCCTCCTTATTCTCTTTATTATACATGAATTCTTTGAGAATAAGGTGTCAACTTTATTTATACAACATCATGTACTATCTCGTCAGCCTCTTCGTGAGGCTGTGAGTTGAAATATATGTGAAATCTGCGATATCAAGTGCGCTTTCTGTCAGCCTCTTCGTGAGGCTGTGAGTTGAAATAGTTGATTATCCTATGTGAACATGGATCAGATATGTCAGCCTCTTCGTGAGGCTGTGAGTTGAAATCGTAAAATTTGAGGGAATGACTGAGGAAGAAGCGGTCAGCCTCTTCGTGAGGCTGTGAGTTGAAATCTGCTTATTCTGATGCTGTTGTTGCTGCAACACGGTCAGCCTCTTCGTGAGGCTGTGAGTTGAAATATAAAATCCACAGACGTTTCCGGTATGCCACAACCGTCAGCCTCTTCGTGAGGCTGTGAGTTGAAATATCACAAACTTACTGGACGCTCTGGTTGATATCGTCAGCCTCTTCGTGAGGCTGTGAGTTGAAATTTGTGCACTATGATTTCATTGCCGGTCGTATCCAGGTCAGCCTCTTCGTGAGGCTGTGAGTTGAAATATTGCGGCCCTCATGTTTCGTGTTGTCAGATAGAGTCAGCCTCTTCGTGAGGCTGTGAGTTGAAATGTCAGTACCCATTTTACGTAGTGTACCGAACAGCGTCAGCCTCTTCGTGAGGCTGTGAGTTGAAATGCAAAGTAAAAGCACAGGCAGGAGGTGGCAGACAGTCAGCCTCTTCGTGAGGCTGTGAGTTGAAATGTTAATCGAACAAGAGTTGAGAGTATATCCTTGCGTCAGCCTCTTCGTGAGGCTGTGAGTTGAAATACCACTCACGTTGGACAGCAGCAGACACCGGGAAGCGTCAGCCTCTTCGTGAGGCTGTGAGTTGAAATAATTCATTAATCGCCCCCAGTACCGTCTTGCTGGTCAGCCTCTTCGTGAGGCTGTGAGTTGAAATGTAGGTTTGATTCCTGTGTAATCTGCTGAATAAAGTCAGCCTCTTCGTGAGGCTGTGAGTTGAAATACAACACTTATGATATTGTTCAGAACAGACCTCAGTCAGCCTCTTCGTGAGGCTGTGAGTTGAAATGTTTTCGCAGGGCTTCAATGGCTTTTCCATGGCAGTCAGCCTCTTCGTGAGGCTGTGAGTTGAAATTTTCTGGTTACAATGCCATGATCGAGCGATTACACGTCAGCCTCTTCGTGAGGCTGTGAGTTGAAATTTATGCTTTTTGATTAAGGTGGTCTAAAGCTTAGGAGTCAGCCTCTTCGTGAGGCTGTGAGTTGAAATGAATTATAATAAGCTCAGAAGTTAAGAAAGGAGAGTCAGCCTCTTCGTGAGGCTGTGAGTTGAAATCTGAGGGCTCTGTAGTTCCGTCAGTGTCAGAAATGTCAGCCTCTTCGTGAGGCTGTGAGTTGAAATAGTGAAAATTCGAGCTGGGAAAACCTTCTAAACAGTCAGCCTCTTCGTGAGGCTGTGAGTTGAAATGGATGTAATAATGTAGGTGTTGGAGCACCTGTGGTCAGCCTCTTCGTGAGGCTGTGAGTTGAAATGTTGAGATTGTTCCTGCAAGAAGATCTGCTACGGGTCAGCCTCTTCGTGAGGCTGTGAGTTGAAATATTGAACCATTATTGCAACTTCCAAGTGTGATACCGTCAGCCTCTTCGTGAGGCTGTGAGTTGAAATGCTGCAGACGTAGGTTGTCTTGGCGTGGATCGGCGTCAGCCTCTTCGTGAGGCTGTAAGTTGAAATACGAACAATCTTACGGCTATAAATTCCGAATAACTGGGAATTGCAGGGAGAACTTCGCCTGGAAGAACAGTGTGAATGGTATCGTGCAATGTTTGAGGCCTGTAAGAAACGACCATGGCTTCGTGGTTTTGCTTTATGGGAGTGGGCACCAAAGCTGCCTTCTGCTTCCGAGGCATGGAAGGACGACAGCTATGAATATGTGAGAAACCGGTGCAGGAGATAATAAAGAGATTCTATGAGCATGAGGCAGGAACCCCATTAATGTAATATTTGTAAAGGAAAAAGAACCGTCTGTTTTGATGGGATTAATTTCTGTTATGACAGACTGTTTTTTCTATTCCATTATCAATAGTTGATTTGCGGAAAACATCGAAATATATATGTCGTGAGGAGCAGTTTATGCCGAGACCAGTAAAATGCAGAAAAGTTTGCCATTTCCCCAATGTTTTAGAATTCTTTCCGGCAGATGATACTGAGAAAAAAACACCTATTGTTCTGACGGTAGATGAGTATGAAACCATCCGTCTTTTGGACAAGAAAGGTTATAGTCAGGAGCAGTGCGCAGCATCTATGCAAGTCGCAAGAACAACCGTTCAACGAATTTATGAGATTGCCAGTGATGTTGTATAAATAAAGTTGACACCTTATTCTCAAAGAATTCATGTATAATAAAGAGAATAAGGAGGAACTCTCAATGTCACGTACC
>NZ_JBQHWA010000069.1:0-2297 GCF_052064225.1 Blautia massiliensis (ex Liu et al. 2021)
AAAAATCCAGAAATAATAAAAGTAGCTGTATAGCCGAAAGGCAAGCAGTATTGGTGTCATGGACGCACCCTGAAAAAAGGCGGTATCCCGCTAGATTTCAGATGCTCTGGTAACTAAGTTGCCGAGTAGTTCACGTATCCTTTATTTATCGCATGAAAACGAAGTCGTCATGCGGAAAGTGATAGAGGAAAACCATCTGGTGTTTACCGAGCTATTTTCAGCAAAGCCTCATGTTTTTTTGCAAAAAGATCACCCGTTGGCATCGAAAAAAGTAGTTTCCGTCCATGACCTTGCACCGTATCCGCGGCTAAACTTTGTACAGGGAGAGTATGAATCTGTCTATTTTTCAGAGGAACTATTCAGCTCCATCCCGGTGGATAAGGAAATTCGGGTCAATGACAGAGGAGCTATTGTCAACTTCATGCTCGGACTGAATGCCTATACTATTTCAAGTGGCATTTTCCCGAAATATTTGAACGGAGAAAATATCATCTCCGTTCCGCTTGCAGAAAATGAAACAATGCATATTGGATATGTGCTGAATGAAAATCAGGAATTGAGTGAACTTGGAAAAAGCTATCTGGAAGAATTGCGGAAATATGCTCCAGCCAATCCATAGCTATAGGCTATGGATAATCATATAAAATAGGTGTTATGTATGTACCGCTGTTTGCTGATATAATAACAGCAGAAAGGTGGTTGATGATTATGCCTATAGCGGTACTGGGCAATTTTCTGATTTATTGTGTTGTAAATGCCTTTACACCGGGACCGGGAAATATTCTGGCATTAAATACCGTAACAAACTATGGATATAAAAAAGGAAAGCCGCTATTCTTTGGAATTTTTGCAGGCTACTATGTAGTACAAATCATATGTGCAATTTTCGTATATGGGGTTAATTCTTTGCTTCCAAATGTAATGGGAGTGATGAAGTACATCGGAGTAGCCTATATCCTGTGGCTTGCGATTCATATTGCTTTCAGTAAGAAGACCTTAGAAAACACAGAGCAATCCGCATCGTTTCTGAAAGGCTTCATGCTGCAATTTGTCAATGTGAAGATCTATATGTTCGGAGTTACCGCACTAACGGGTTATGTTGTAGGATATATGTCCTCTTTTCCGGCTTTGCTGTTTTTTGAGCTGGTTATTGCAACGATCGGAACGATCGCAACCTGTACTTGGATTGGCTTGGGCGTACTGATTCAGAAGTTTTATCTGCGGCATTTCCGTGTTATTAACATTATCCTTGCACTAACATTACTGGAGTGTATTTGGGGAATGTTAAGATAATTACAATGAATAACGCCGGTGCGGGATTTTGATATCCAGTACCGGCGTTATTCATTCCACGTATTTTGCAAATCATGATCGGTGGGCATGAGAGTTTCCTGTACAACGAAGATGAAAAATGGTTTGTTGAAGCAAAGGAGCAGTGCCTATGATCCTTTCACAGAAAAAATTAGAAGAAATCGCTATTGCAGTGATAAGAGATTTTCAAAAGTCCTTTTTCGGCAGCGAAGTAGATGATCCGGCAAGATTCGCGCTTCCGACACCCATTGATCAGTTTGCATCCGATTATCTGAATCTGAAGGTGTCATTTCAAAAGCTGTCCTCGGACGGAAGCATCTATGGTCTGACCGCATATGTGGATACAGAATATCAGATAGAGGTTGATGGAAGTCAGAGGAGCATCTTCCTGAAAACCAATGATGTGGTTTTGGACAAGAGCTTCATTGAACCGGGAAATATTCGAAAACTCTGCGGAAAACGCAGGTTTACGCTGGCACATGAGTGTGCTCACCAGATACGGTTTCAGCTGGATGCTGATGAACGAAAGATAGCCTGCCATAAGAGACCGGAAGTGCGTGGAAACGGTTCCCGTGTCCTGAGAACGCAGGAAGATTGGAACGAGTGGCAGGCCAATTCGCTGGGAGCTGCCATTCTGATGCCCCAGTTAGAAGTAGATCGGGCGATGTGGTTCATCAACAGCGGAAAGCCCTGACCTGTTATGGATATCTTGATGGGTGTCATCCTCTAAGTTATCATGGGTTGCGTCATAGGACTTATCATTGGCTGTGCCTATGATAGAGTGATCATGAGTGATTCTCTCAACTGGATCAAAAATGACGAATGGTTTGTTTCACAGCTGTCTATCCTTCGGATGGAAACAGCAGGAATTGAGACCATTAGGGCAGCCAATATCAAGCCTGCAAATAAAAAGTCAAGGCTAAATTGAAAGAACATTGAAAATTTTATACAGGTTGAAAATTGGGTATCAAAATAAGACCACCACA
>NZ_JBQHWA010000070.1:0-2162 GCF_052064225.1 Blautia massiliensis (ex Liu et al. 2021)
ATGATGAGTTCCTCCTCTTGTTATTATACATTTTATTTGTATCAAGGGAATATCTCATTTTTGTTTTGTACTAATTAGATGCTAACATCAGGAAGATCTGACAGACATGCAGAATCATGTGCTTCCGTATCTGCAGAGCTTTTGCAATCTGGAAGAAAAAGGTGTGAAAGAGAGACGAGAACAGCAGATAACGGAAAGAAATGAAGGAAGAGCAGATGAGCGGGGAACAAGTACCGAAGCGAATGCAGTGGTCAAGGATGCAGGAAAAGCAGATAGGAAACAGGTACAACAGAAGCAGGCGGTAGTTGGAAAAGATAAGAAATTATCCATTCATGAACGGCTTGAGATTAATAAGAGGATTATTCAAGAAAAGCAGGGAAAAGATAAGCCGGAGAGAGGGGCTGATCGGGGTGTGAGATAAGTATAATATTATAATTCTAATGAAGGATGTAGGGAGTCAATCCCTGCATCCTTTTTTAATGCGTAAATATGGATTGAACGTTATAATGAAAGCAGATTGGAGATGTTTTTCTTCTAACCACATCAATTAGGAAAAGAGTATCTGTAGCAGATAAATTCAAAAGGTTTGTGAATAAATTAAAAAAGATATTCAATATTTGAAAAAAGATATGTGATATTTGTAAATGCGAATTGTACAAGGAGTTTTTTGTGTGATAAAATAATTTTGATATTGATTGCACATTAAACGGAGGAAAAGAGGATGGCAATTAGTTATAATGGATTATGGAAACAGTTAATTGACCACGGAATGAAAAAAGGAGATTTGTGTGCCAAGACTGGTCTTAGCTCCAGTACAATAGCAAAGATGACAAACTGCGAGTCGGTGAAACTATCTGTTTTGGAAAAAATCTGCAAAGAGTTGGATTGTAACTTTGGAGATTTGATTGACTATGTACCAGATAACAAAGAAAAGTAAATTACCTTATGGAGGAAAATGTAAATGGCTACGAGAAGTGCAAAAATAGATCAGAAAGCAGACCTAATATGGGCAATAGCAGATAAGCTTACCGGTGTATATAAACCACATGAATATGGAGATGTTATATTACCACTTACAGTAATCAGACGTTTTGACTGTATTCTCTCAGATACGAAGGATGCGGTATTACAGAAATACGATGAAGTAAAGAATCTTCCAATGAAAGATATTTTACTTCGTAAGGCTTCAAAAAAGGATTTTTACAATACAAGTAAATATACATTTGAAAGACTTATGGATGATCCTGACCACATTGAGGAGAATTTTAGAGAGTATCTGAATAAATTTTCAGCAAATGTGCGGGATATTCTGGAAAAATTTAAGTTTGATGGACACATCACAACGATGGCAAATAAGGGGATTCTGTATATTGTTTTAAAGGAATATACAACAGACAGAGGAAATCTTCATCCGAATGAAATCTCTAACCTTGAAATGGGATATATTTTTGAAGAAATTATAAGAAGATTTTCTGAGTCTCATAATGAAGATGCAGGACAGCATTACACTCCAAGAGAAGTTATCCAACTTATGGTTAATATTCTCTTCTATGATGATAATGACATCCTTTCTGGCAATAATGTGGCAAAGACGATTTATGATCCTGCCTGTGGAACCGGAGGTATGCTTTCTGTAGCAGAGGAATATTTACATAGTCTGAATGCATCTACAGAGCTTGTATCGTTCGGTCAGGAAATCAATGACCAGACATTTGCAATCTGTAAGGCTGATATGCTGATTAAGGGTAACAATGCTGATTACATTAAGGATGGCAACACATTATCGGATGACCAGTTTGCAGGCAGTACATTTGACTATATCCTTTCAAATCCTCCGTTTGGACGTGAGCGGAAGAATGAAAAGGCAAAAGTAGAGGAAGAGGCAAAGCTTGGCTTCGGAGGAAGATTTGGAGCAGGACTTCCGGCTACAAGTGACGGACAGATGCTTTTTCTTATGACAGCAATATCAAAGATGAAAGATATTGATAAAGGTGGAAGCAGAATTGCAATCATTCATAATGGTTCCCCACTTTTTACAGGAGATGCAGGAAGCGGACCTTCTGAAATCAGAATGGTCCTATGTCAAGATTTAGTACAAATTAAAATGAGAAGTTCTGCCTGCTAAGCAGCAGACAGTAACATACCCCTCTCATACAGCTTTT
>NZ_JBQHWA010000071.1:0-1986 GCF_052064225.1 Blautia massiliensis (ex Liu et al. 2021)
CAACCTGTCCGAAAACCTTATTTTTAGGCATAAATTTAGCCCCTTTCCTTCATCTGTGACATTGAAAACTGAATAAAATACACAGGATGAAGAAAGAGGCTTATGCCTGTTCCATCAATTCCATCATTTTTTGAAATCCAAGGAGATTCTTCGCCCGTTCCAGGTTATAACCCAGACAAAAGAGCGCAAACTCTCCAGCCACTTTCCGTATTCCCCTTAAAAGAAAATAAGTGGCTCCCATTGCTCGTTTTATTGTTCCAAACGGATGCTCCGACAGGCACATCCTCCGGCTCATCTTTTCTTTATCCGGTTTCAGGAAAAACTTCACAACCTTTCTTTTTTCATAATGCCATTTTTCACCCGTTTTCGTTTCCTCCGGCTTCTTTCCTTCGGCTTCCAGCCAGCCCTTACATGGTTTTACCAGCTGATCTTTGGTAAAGTCGATCTCTTTCCATTCGCCTTTTCCCTTGTAACACTTATTGCGGTTCGGGCAATGTTTACACGCATTTTTATTGGCATAGCGGATATTCCCGTTTTTCTTTATGCTCTTCTGTCTCAGGATTTCCCCAGCCGGACAGTATACCAGGTTTCTCTCAGGATCTCTGACAAAATAACCATCTTTTGCTTTTTCCTGCATTTCCTCAGGACTTCCATAGACACTGCTGTTTTCCCGTTTTTCATCCACCACTTTACGACGGACTGTTTCTACCTTCATATCCTGTATCACTTCTGCATAAACTTCCGGTATCTTACCTGCATGCAGTGCTTTCTTCAGTTCTTCTGGCTCTGTGCTGGCAGTATCCGTTTCTGCCTCTTCATAAGGGATTTCTATGTCATAACCGTCTTTTCCATCATCTGTTATGACATGTGGGACAATACCGTTCTCCAGACACTCCACCATATCTTCCACAGCTTCATAACCTTTATCTGCTACTACTTCTATGATCTTTTCCGGTTCAGAGCTCTTTATCCCCTGCATCGTACTTTCCAGCAATCCATGGTCGGTTACCTGATTGGTCATCTGAAAATCTCGGATCAGATGTGTTTCAGAATCTACCGCCGTCTGTGGGTTATATGCTACTGTAAACCCATTTTTATTTTTCATGAGTTTTGCATCCGCATCTGTGATCGAAAGCTGGGATACCCCGGTTTCTTCCATCAGCTTCTGATAACCTTCGTATCTGGCAAGTCTCTCCTGTGCTTCTTTTAACTTGGCTTCAAGACTTTCTCTTGTCAGTTCTCCTGAAATCACGTCTGTTTCTTCCTGCTTGTCCATTTCATTCAGGATCCTTAGATACTCATCTGTATGACCATTCAGCCATTTGATCCTGTCATCCAGTTTGTTTTTGGTGAAGTTGTTATCTTTTGCGTTATCCGCCTGGATCTTTGTTCCATCCACGGAAGAAAATCCCCATTCCACTGCACCGGAGATCCGGCGGTTGAATTCATAAAAAATCTCTTTCAGGCTGTCTATGTTGTTTTTCCTGAAATCTGCAATGGTGCGAAAATCCGGTTCTACACCGCCGATCATCCATTTCACTTCAAGATTTACTTTACAGCTTTCAGCCAGTTTCCGTGAAGAACGGATACCTTTCCTGCTTCCGTAAATATATATCTTATAAAGGCTCTTAGGATCGTAAGATGGACGGCCTTCTGCTGCCACAGGTTTTACACCGTATTTCCCTATATCAAGATGGTTCACAAACGCATCAATTATCCTTGCAATACTTTCTTTATCTACAAATGCGTCCCATGAACAGCACATCAGCTGGTCACGGTCAAAACCTGAAACATATGGCATCTCAATTCACCTCAGAACAATTTTTCTCTGGTTTCATTATACTATATCTGAAACATAGATGCACGATTTCTGTGTACTTTATTCAGTTTTCAATGTGCAATTTTAATTTATATTGAACGCTCACAAGAGCATATCAATCTTTTTCTCATCAGATTAGATTATCCGAGTTTTCGGACAGTCTCCCC
>NZ_JBQHWA010000072.1:0-1974 GCF_052064225.1 Blautia massiliensis (ex Liu et al. 2021)
TGTTTATGCAAAAATAATTTCCTTTTCCACAATCTCCCTCGCACAAGCCCTTATGTTATTCGTTCTTCCAGTCCATTCTAAGGCGTTTTCTGCCTTTAGCTGTTCCGTTATGCCCTGTGCCTGTTTCATACCCTCTATGAGCCTTTCAAAGCGTTCCTGTGCCTGTCTGTTGATGTCGGCAAGGTAGGCGTTTAGCCTGCCGCTTGTAAGAAGATTGGTGTATGTAACTTTACGGTACTGTTTTAGATAATCTAAATGCCGTTGCCCCCAGATGCCTATTGCCTGTTCTTCTTCGGCGGGTACAGTTAAGCACGGTATCAAATAATCCCCTTGCCTTTCGTATTTGCCGCCCAGTTCCTCAAATAATGATTTTGCCATTGTCTGTTACCTCCACATTCTTTTTTATTTTGAATGTCCGCAAAATCCGTCCTACATCTATGGGATTACTTGGAAGATTCCAGTGCATAATCACACGACAATAATTATGAAAATCCAATCCTTCCTGTCCGATTGATGTTGTGGCGAGCACAAATGGACGCATTGGTGAGTTAAAGGCATTTCTGATATTTTCTTTACGCATGACTACCTTGGAATTATCTCCTGCATCCTTTGTAAATCCAACTGCATAACTCGACCTTATTCGACATCCATCACTCTTCCTGTCAGCTCCGTTAATACGTTTTTTGAAATCAGGATAAGTATCAGCGATATAGGTGGCTGTATGTATCTTCAATGAATCCATCATCATGTCATGCACAATCTGATACTGATTTCCATCCGACTGAAAACCTGCTGTTTCTTTCAGCATATGGATATATTCATCAATCATTGCCTGAAAACAGCCATCTTTACAGTATTTAAGTACATTCTGCCAATGGGAATTATCATCCCTGCATCTGCCATAAGCAAGATCAATGATAGCTGTTGACTCCGGCAAATTGAAATTATTGACAAATACCTTTGCAAGCGATGTTGCTCTGGCTGTGCTTCTTCCATTAGAACGATAAATGCATATTGCTGGCGAACCCAGTACCATATTTACCAATGTTTCCAGAAGATCCTCCGGCTTTCTTCCAAGATGAATCTCCTCCGGGGCATCCAAATAACTTCTTAGCTTATCAATATGAGCAATAAAGCCCTTATTTCTCTTATCCTTTGAACTGCTTCTGACCTCAGATGTTGTATCCTCTTCGTCTGTATTCATTTCCCACACAATATCCTCTATCCAATGCTTTGCATAGATGACTCCATCCATGAGCATCGGTGCAAGATAATACCACCTGGCATCTTCCTTATTGTTACCCGAATCACCATACTTTTCTTCGATTATCGCAAGCTTCTCTTTCAGTTTCAGCCGTACAGATTTCTCTATTACTTCTAATGATTCATGATTATTCAATGACTCAATCGGTAAATACATATCAGAAAGTGTCTTTGAAGGATAAAGCAATGCAAACAGGCTCATGCCTCTTACTTCTCCATTTGAAACATTAAACCTGAGCCTTGCCACCGGGTATCGTCTCGAACCATCCGCAAAATACCCCGTATTCTTCTTATCCTGATTCTTTATCTGATGTACCAGTTTTCCAACTGTAAGTCTTTCCGCCTCATAGGAAACAAGCGCACCTATCATTCGTGGAACCATCTCCCATGCAGAAAATACAAGTATTTTTGAAAAGCCTTTGCTGTTTTTATATGCTCCCTGCATCTCATAATATGGCAGTGATGGAGGAATCCACAGATATTTTTCTGCACCGCCGGTAAATGCTTTTTCTTTCAGTGCCTCAAGCCTTGCATTGGTTTTCGGCAGTTCATCATATTTATTGATTTTATTGCGATTCAGCCACAAGAGACATTGTTCTCTTTCACTTCCAAATTCATCTTGATGTTAGCATCTAATTAGTACAAAACAAAAATGAGATATTCCCTTGATACAAATAAAATGTATAATAACAAGAGGAGGAACTCATCATG
>NZ_JBQHWA010000073.1:0-1892 GCF_052064225.1 Blautia massiliensis (ex Liu et al. 2021)
GACTGCGATGGCATAAATTGCTATTTTGTTAGCTGAAATATTGAATTTTTAAGGTGCGAAGCCCATTTGGGGTATGGGAAGTCTTAGTTAAGATGTAAAACCATCTGGAAAATACAGTATTTTTCTTTCTACCGGTACGGCGTAATCATCCGGGTTTTTACCTGCTGCCAATGCCGCCGCTCTCATATCCTCAACTTGTTTCACTACTTCTTCCCGGCTTTCTCCTGTAATTTCCATCATATCTCCCAAAAGATACAGCAATATTTCTGTGATTGTAGACTTTCCGTTTCTGGTAGTAGCTCCAAAAAATATGTAAAATTCTTCTTCGCTTGTATCGCCTGTTAAGAACCTGCCAGACATCTTTTGGAGATATTTTATCTTTGCCGTATCACCCTGCATGATTTCATTAACTGTCCTTTCCCACAAAGTACAAGTGGCAGCAGGATTGTAATTTGCATTACATATTTTCGATAAAAGCAAGTCTGCACTATGTTCTAATGCTTTCGGCTGATCACCAGATAAATCAAGGACACTATTCTTGCAGTTCAAGAGAAAATCATCTTTATCCAGTTCGGTATTTTCAAAGAAATTAAGGTCTTTTGCATCAGTAATCATTACATTTCTATTTCTGTAATTCATCATCCCGGCGGCATACTTGATATATGACTGTCTCTTATCGTCTGGTAAAGATGCCGTTACAGAATACCGTACAAGTACATCTGCAAGCCTTTTAGCATTTCTCTTAGCTCTCATTCCCTCTGTATCAGCAATCCATCTTGTCTTGTCATAGTACATCCAGTCTTTCTTTGTTGGGTTGTACCTGCTGATATTCTTAAATATAGTTGCAAATAGATCAGCACTACCCCTGTCATTCATTTGGAAACGTTCTGCCGCTTTAAGTGTATTAAGCTGCTCTAAGATATATTTAGGACTGCCAACTGCTGCCGCACTACGTTGTTCCTGTAACGTCGTTCCATTTATTAATGTTTCAAACTCTTCTTTGCTGTGTCCTGCTGCAAAGTAATCTGATATATCTGCTTTTTCTATATTTGACATAGGTATAATTATTTTTCTGTTTCTAGCAATGCCCTTTAAATCATCATAGATTCTCTGGGCTACTGCCTTGCCCGGTGCGTCATTGTCCGCTAGAATAATCACATTTGCATCCCTCAGAATCTCTGAAAAATCAGACTGCCAGTCATTCACGCCACCATATGTAAAAGCTGTATAACCTTGTCTTTTGAGCGAATTAACATCTTTTTCACCCTCTACTATAAATATAGGCTTATCCTCTCTAATAGCCTTTTTTATAGCTTCCAGACTGCCATAGATAGCTTTTAATTGCTTCCGGTTCTGTCCTTTGAGTCCATAAGAGAACCGGTTATTCTCGATGATTCCGTAAAGCAGCTTTTTACCTTCAAGACGGATTTTTGTAAAAACATAAGAATTCGTTACAGAAGAAACGTAATCATATGTTGCTTCAACTTTTCGATGCTCACGTTTTTCTATGTAACGTTTCCAGTCCATTTCCCGGCTTTCTGATTCATAAAAAGTATCTTTCTTTTCGAGTCCTGCTGCCTGCAAAATATCGTCTAATTTGCATCCTGCATGGCAATATATCAAAGTACATTTTCTACCTTTAGATACTGTCAAAGAAGCCTGTTTGTCTTTATGACAAGGACACCTGCATTGTGCCCTATTTTTATAGCGTCTTACAATCTGGAAATGTTGTAGATTCTCTTCATAAATTTCGTTATCTCTCATCACCTTGCCCCTTCCAACCTGCGTCTGATTGCGTCTATTTAAACTGTACCCCTTGTCAAGGACATTTTGAATTAGTGTAGTGCCTATTTTTTAGACATCTACACAAAACTGATATCCCTGATTTTGGA
>NZ_JBQHWA010000074.1:0-1818 GCF_052064225.1 Blautia massiliensis (ex Liu et al. 2021)
ACAACATCAAAATCAAAAAATTCCGAGTCCTTTTATATCACTCAGTCCTATACAAATGCCGAAGGAAAAAGTACTTCAAAAACCATCCGAAAGCTAGGTACGTTAGCTGAATTATCAGAACAGCTCCATACAGATCGTGACGGAGTTGTTGAATGGGCGAATGAACAGGCTCGTCTTGAAACGCTGAAGTATAAAAGCGAAAAAGAGGATGCTACTGTCATGATCCCTTTTCATTCCAACAGACTCCTGGACTATAATAAGCAGAAACTTTTCTCTGGTGGATATCTTTTTCTTCAATCGATTTACTATGGTCTGAAACTTGATTCTATCTGCCGGAAAATCAAAAGCAGGTATAAATTCGAGTATGATCTTAATGCGATTTTGTCTGATTTAATTTATACAAGGGTTCTGGAACCTTCCAGCAAAAGTTCTTCCTTCCAAGCTGCAAAACAGTTCCTTGAACCTCCTACTTACGAACTTCATGATGTGTACCGAGCCCTTTCTGTTCTTGCTTCTGAAATGGATTTTATTCAATCAGAAGTTTATAAAAACAGCTTTTTTCTCGGTGACAGAATGGATCGGATCCTTTATTATGATTGCACAAACTACTACTTTGAAATTGAACAGGAAGATGGAGATAAAAAATACGGAAAAAGCAAGGAGCACCGTCCGAATCCCATTATTCAAATGGGACTTTTTACAGATGGTGACGGAATCCCACTGGCTTTCTCGCTCTTTCCCGGAAATCAAAATGAGCAGAAATCCTTAAAACCTTTAGAAACAAAGATTCTCCAGCAATTCGGCTGTGATAAGTTTATATATTGCAGTGATGCCGGACTTGCTTCTGAAGATAACCGTGTCCTTAATCACATGGGACAACGGGCATTCATCGTCACTCAGTCCATCAAAAAACTGCCTGTTGAAGACCGGACATGGGCTTTAAACAAAACTGGATTCAAATGTCTCGCAGATGATAAACCTGTTGATCTCAAAAAACTGACAGATGATGATAAGAACCAACTTTATTATAAAGATGAACCGTTTACGACAAAAAAACTGGATCAAAGATTAATCATAACCTACTCCCCTAAATATGCCGCTTATCAGAAAGCTATCCGTGCAGAGCAGATTTGTCGGGCAGAAAAAATGGTTGCAAATGGCTCTCTAAAAAAACAACGTAAAAATCCAAATGATCCTGCAAGATTTGTAAATAAGGTAGCTGTAACCGCTGAAGGAGAAAAAGCTAAAATCCACTATTATCTCGATACGGATAAGATTGCTGAAGAAGAAATGTATGACGGTCTTTATGCGGTATGTACAGACCTGCTTGATGATGACGTTGCAGATATCTTGAAAGTCAGCGAAGGGAGATGGCAGATTGAAGATTGTTTCAAAACTATGAAAACAGACTTTGAAGCCAGACCCGTTTACTTAAACCGTGAAGACCGGATCAAAGCCCATTTCCTTACCTGTTTTCTTGCTTTGTTACATTTTCGGTTATTAAACCGTGCCCTGAAAGGAACTTATACTACAGAACAATTACTTCATACTTTAAAGGAGATAAAATTTGCAGATGTAGAAGAACAGGGCTTCATGCCGGTATATGAACGCCAGGGAATCACCGATGATCTCCATGAAACCTGTGGATTCAGAACTGACTATCAATTCATAACAAAACGAAAAATGAAAGGAATTCAGAAAAAAAGTAAACGAAGATAAAACATTACTATATTTCGTGTATGCAAGAAAAAGTGCCACACCCCTTGTATTTACAGGGATTGTGGCACTTTTTTAACTAATCAACTGTCAAAGATGAGA
>NZ_JBQHWA010000075.1:0-1727 GCF_052064225.1 Blautia massiliensis (ex Liu et al. 2021)
GTAAAATATAAGCAGTAAAAAACAAGGAGATCCTATACATGACAGAGCATGAGGAACTGCTTATGCTTCGGGAACTTGCTGCAAAACAGAAACAGCAGCTTGAAGAAAAGGACCGGATCATAGAAGAAAAAAATGAGAAGATCGAAAAACAGAATATCCAGATTGAAAATATGATCCAGGCACTCCTGCATGCTCGCAAAAAGCTGTTCGGGTCCTCTACAGAAGCGTCCAGCCAGTTAGAAGGACAGCTGTCTCTGTTTGAAACCGCGCAGGAATTAGCAGAAGAACTGGAAACACAGAGGCAGAAGATCTCTGTAAAACCCCATACCCGTACACCAAGGAAACCTGGAGTACGTGCAGAGATGCTGGAAGGACTTCCACAGGAAATTGAAGAATACATCCTTCCGGCTGACGAGACCTGCAGCATTTGTGGAAGTGAACTGAAAGTGGTAGGAAGGGAAGTTGTCCGCACAGAAGTGGAGTTTCAGCCGGCCAAAGTGACCGTAAAGCAGATCATCCGTCAGGTGGTAAAATGTGTAAGCTGTGGGACAGAAGGAAGTGAGCATCCGAACTGCCATATGCAGAAAGCAGCCGTACCGGCTCCGCTGCTTCCCCATTCCATTTCCACGCCATCTCTTGTGGCACAGATCATGTACCAGAAATTTGCCTTGGGACTTCCGCTTGCCCGTCAGGAAAATGACTGGCACCGGCTAGGCCTGGTACTCCCAAGGGGAAACATGGCACGCTGGATCATCCGCTGCAGCCAGGAATGGCTGGAGCCGGTCTACTGGGCGATCCATGCAAGGCTGATGGAGTGTGCAATCCTGCATATGGATGAAACGCGTATCCAGTGTAACAAGGAAGACGGAAAAAAAGCCAGCAGCCAGTCTTTCATGTGGGTGATCCGGAGTGCGGCAGACGAAGAGGTCAGAGCGGCATTCTTCTATTATTCCCGTACGCGTAACGGAGACGTTGCAAAGGATCTTCTGAAAAGATTCTCGGGATATCTTGTAACAGATGCCTACAGTGGCTACGAGAAGGTTGAAAACATCACCCGTTCCCTTTGCTGGTCGCACGTGCGCCGAAAGTTCCTGGACAGTATCCCGTTAGATAGGAAAGGGAAAGCAATCCCAGGTTCAAAAGGTGCCGAAGCGGTCGGTTATATCGATCTTCTATTCCGAGTAGAGGCACAGATCAAAGACCTGCCAATAGAAGAACGAAAAAAGAAGCGTCAGGATGCATCACGCCCCATCCTTGATGCCTTTTGGGCGTGGCTGGAAAAGACCTCTGGCCTGTATACGACAAATGAAAACCTGACCAAGGCACTTCATTACGCCACAAACCAGAAAAAATATCTTGAAACTTTTATGGAAGATGGCAGGCTGCCAATCTCTAATAATCTTTGTGAGGCAAACATAAAGCCATTTGCAACAGCAAGACGTGCATGGCTGTTTGCAGATACTCCGAAGGGTGCTTTTGCAAATGGAGTATTGTATACACTGGTAGAGAGCGCACGTGCCAATAACCTGGACGTATACGAATACCTGAAATATCTGCTCACAGAAATGCCAAACAATCATCACCTGGAGCATCCGGAAATCATAGATCGGTACCTGCCGTGGTCGCCAGAGCTACCGGATACCTGCAGGCTTAAAATACGAAATAAAAAGTGCTTCAAATGAATCTGTAGTGAGTATAACAAAAAAACTTCTGTTATGCACTACGCC
>NZ_JBQHWA010000076.1:0-1628 GCF_052064225.1 Blautia massiliensis (ex Liu et al. 2021)
AAATATCTCTACCTGGATAACAGCAGCACTTCGGGATGAACAGTTCTTCTCCCTTGCCGAATTAAATCGTGCAATCAGAGACAAGCTCGAACTGTTCAACCAAAGGCTCTTTCAAAAGAAAGAGGGTAGTCGGCGAATCTTATTTCTTGAGGAAGAAAAACCATTGCTGGCACCATTACCTGCTACCCGTTTTGAACTGAGTGACTGGAAAACAGCCACCGTCCAGTTCAATTATCACATATCTGTGGACGGAATGCTATACTCAGTTCCTTATGAATACATCAAAAAGAAAGTTGATGTGAAGGTAACAGATACCACTATTGAAATTTTCTACAATCATAACCGCATTGCTTCCCATCGTCGTCTGAAAGGACGCCCTGGGCAGTACAGCACTATCACGGAACATATGCCGGAAGACCACCAGAAATATCTGGAATGGAACGGTGACCGGTTCCGCAAATGGGCTGAGCGGATTGGCATAAATACATACACTGTGGTTAATGCAATACTGACCTCCAAAAGTGTGGAACAACAGACCTACCGAAGTTGTATGGGACTTCTAAAGCTTGCTGAGAAATACTCAGATGCATTGCTTGAAGCAGCCTGTAAAAAAGCTTTATCCTATACATCCTCACCCAGTTACAAGAGTATTAAAAACATCCTTGTGACAGGTTCTGTAAAACCAGAATCAGAAACAACTGAATCCAAGACCACACATAAAGCACATGGCATCACAAGAGGTGCCGATTACTATCGGAGGTAAGCACATATGACAAATCAGAGTACAATAGACAAATTAATTGAAATGCGCCTTACTACTATGGCAGATGCATTTCGCAACCAGCTGGAGGATCCTAAATTTAATGAAGTACCATTTGAGGACCGCTTTGGTATGCTGGTGGACATCGAATACAGCAATCGCAAAAACAATCGTCAGAAACGACTGATCCGTAACGCTGGATTCGACCAGCCGGAAGCAAATATCATGGATATCAACTACACTTCCGGCCGCAAGCTTAACAAGGATCTTATTAACCGGCTTGCAACTTGCGAGTATATATCTGAACACCGGAATCTGTTTATTACCGGTGCTACAGGCTGTGGTAAGACTTACATGGCGTGCGCCTTTGGCATGGAGGCATGTAAGCGGTATTACAATACCAAGTATGTCCGTCTTCCAGATCTGCTTATTGATCTGGAAATAGCAAGGACAGAAGGTAACTATCGAAAGGTCATGGCTAAATACGCTAACCCGTTGGTTCTCATTCTTGATGAATGGCTTCTTCTAAAACCAACAGAAACCGAGCAGAAAGATATCTTTGAACTTCTTCATCGCAGACGCAAGAAATCATCTACGATTTTCTGCTCTCAGTATGAATTCGAAGAATGGTATGAACAGCTTGGCGGTGATGATAGTCCTCTTGCAGATGCAATCATTGACCGCATTGCCCATGACAGCTATCGCATCAACATTACAAGCATTGATGCTGAACATGATCGATCAATGCGAGAGGTATACGGCTTAGATAAAGCATTACGCGAGTAAACTCGCATGAGATGATTTCCACTTTCCGGACATCTGATTTCCAGATTTCCGGAAGTGCGATTTCATCGCACAAGAATATTCA
>NZ_JBQHWA010000077.1:0-1608 GCF_052064225.1 Blautia massiliensis (ex Liu et al. 2021)
CAGAATTTATATGAACTGCTGTTTTGCCAAGCTCTTTTGACTCTTTCTGGATGGCTGGCGGGGCAGGTGCATTCGGGATATCCAGAGGATACTCCCCGGTAGTAACAAATTTGTAGAATTCATTAGGCGACAGTTTGGCAAGATGCCACTGATAACGCCGAGTGTTGTAATAATCCATATAGTCATCAATGATGACCTGAACCTCAGCAAACTCAGTACATTCCGCAAGTTTCGGCATGATGTGATCTTTCATATGGCCGAAGAAGCTTTCTTGCGGAGCATTGTCCCAGCAGTTTCCCCTGCGGGACATGGACTGGCGGAGTTTTTTATCATAAAGGATATTTATGAACTTGTGGCTGGTATAATGGCAGCCCTGATCTGAATGAATGATCGTTTCCGCCTGGAGGGAGACTCCATGATTTTCCACCAGTTTGTTGATGGTTTCCAAAACGAAATCCACTTCCAGTGATGGGCTGAGCACATACGACAGTATCTGCTTGGTAAAGGCATCCAGGAC
Organism: Blautia massiliensis (ex Liu et al. 2021); assembly: GCF_052064225.1. Classification (NCBI taxonomy): domain Bacteria; kingdom Bacillati; phylum Bacillota; class Clostridia; order Lachnospirales; family Lachnospiraceae; genus Blautia; species Blautia massiliensis (ex Liu et al. 2021). The sequence continues at coordinate 518 of NZ_JBQHWA010000077.1, forward strand.
AGTAGATAAATAAGCAAAGGTGCCATTGTACGGCAGATAAGTGATGTCGGTCAGCAGGACGATTCTGGGACCGTATGCCTCAAATTCACGCTGAAGCAGGTTGTCTGCGACATTACTTGTCTTAAGGGATTTAGCCATCCGCCTGTAAGGGTTCGGGCCTCTATAGGGGCAGGACAGATTGAATTTGTCCATCAGACGCCGGATCTTTTTGAGATTCATGATCACAGGCGGATCCATATGAAGCAAGGCCATGTAGATGCCCTTGGCACCTTTTGTATACCCGTGCATTTTGTAGGCAGCGAGTATCAAATCAAAGTCATGACGGTCCTGCTGTTCTTTAAGTTCTCTTGCAGGAGCGGCTTTGACCCAGGCGTAATAACCGCTGCGGGATACACCTGCCATTTCACAGAGCGTCTTGACAGACATGATGTTATGGCTTTGCTGCATGGTGTTGTAGATGATTTCGAATATACAGGAAGAATCGTTCATGAGCAGCGCACCTACTTCCTTGTAGTTCTGATCGAGGAAATTTTTTTTAGAAACTCCATTTCCTGTTTCAGGTAATCTACTTCATGCCGCAACTGTTTGATCTCATCAGCCTCGGATACAGGTTTGGCAGCATCTGTGGGTGCATCGTGGCTGGCTGCTTTGCCCCGTGGCCCATAACCCGCATGGAATTCCCCGTACTTTTTATATTCGGTACGGATATGATTGGAAATGCTCCATACGCGTCGTTCACCAATGATGCTGATGTCAAAACCATGATCTTCAAGTATCTTTCTCGGAGATTCACCGGCTTTGTATGCGGTCATGAAGAGTTCCTTGAACTCTTTGGTGAGAGTGATCCTAGTCTCAGTAACACTGTAGATGTAGGGGTTTTGACGAAGTAACTGTTGTTGTTCCTCTGTGAATAGTTTTCTGCTCATGAAAATCCTCCATTTCTGTGATTAGAATATCACATCTGGAAGGGAGTGTTCAAGAAAAAGGGTTCACATTGGAACAGTGTTTAAGAACAGGGGCACGTCTTGTGTGGGTGTCCGAAAAACAGGTACTACACTAATTCGCGTGTCCACTGTTATGGGTACATTATA
>NZ_JBQHWA010000078.1:0-1579 GCF_052064225.1 Blautia massiliensis (ex Liu et al. 2021)
CCTTACAGCCAGTAAGGAATTATCCATCTTGTTGCTTAAGCTGTATAATGATGGAGCAATTGGTATATCGTCCCTTTTCTTGGACATCGCGTCCGCAATTAAGACTGATAACCAGCTCCTCATTCGCAGCGTTCGTTTTATGCAGGTTGAATCGCCATAGGTGCATTCGCGTCACACCACAGTAGATTGAATAGGCAATGAGTAAAACTGGTATTTATCCATTGCAATAATCTTAAGGAGTGACAATTTATGAACGCAGTAGGTATCGATGTTTCAAAAGGTAAAAGTATGGTTGCTATCATGCGACCATTCGGTGAAATTGTTTCCACACCTTTTGAAATCAAACACACGGCCAGTGACATCCGTTCACTTGTAGAACTAATCAATTCTGTTGAAGGTGAGTCCCGAATCGTGATGGAGCACACAGGACGTTATTATGAAGTCCTCGCTCATCAGCTTTCAGAGGCAAATCTTTTCGTCAGTGCCATTAACCCAAAACTTATCAAAGACTTTGATAATGATTCTCTTCGTAAAGTGAAATCTGATAAAGCGGATGCTGTTAAGATTGCCCGATATGCTCTTGACAAATGGCAAAATCTTAAACAGTATAATGTTATGGATGAATTACGCAATCAGCTCAAAACCATGAACCGTCAGTTCGGCTTTTACATGAAACACAAGACGGCTATGAAAAATAATCTTATCGGCATCCTTGACCAAACCTATCCTGGTGTTAATACTTACTTTGACAGTCCTGCACGCAGTGACGGCAGCCAGAAATGGGTTGATTTTGCATCTACATACTGGCATGTGGACTGTGTCCGTAAAATGTCCCTGAATGCCTTTATCGACCATTATCAAAACTGGTGCAAACGCAAGAAGTACAACTTCAGTCAGTCAAAAGCTGAAGAAATCTATGGAAAAGCAAAGGAACTTGTTCCTGTACTTCCAAAGGATGCCATTACAAAGCTTATTATCAAGCAGGCTGTAGACCAGCTTAATAGTGCCTCTACAACTGTTGAATCACTACGCACTCTCATGAATGAAACTGCATCCAAACTCCCGGAATATCCTGTCGTTATGGCTATGAAAGGGGTTGGAACTTCACTTGGTCCTCAGTTGATGGCTGAGATCGGAGATGTTTCCCGTTTCACTCACAAAAGTGCTATTACTGCATTTGCCGGTGTAGATCCTGGTGTTAATGAATCCGGAACCTATGAACAAAAAAGTGTTCCTACCTCAAAACGAGGTTCCGCTGATCTTAGAAAGACTTTATTTCAGGTAATGGATGTCCTGATTAAAACGCATCCTCAAGATGATCCTGTTTATCAGTTCTTAGATAAGAAACGTGCTCAAGGCAAGCCTTACTATGTCTATATGACTGCAGGTGCTAACAAGTTTCTAAGAATCTACTACGGACGAGTGAAAGAATATCTTTCATCTCTTCCAGAATCTTAATTATCCACTAATATTTTCAGACCGGCACTGGTGTGGTGGTCTTATTTTGATACCCAATTTTCAACCTGTATAAAATTTTCAATGTTCTTTCAATTTAGCCTTGACTTTTTATTTGCAGGCT
>NZ_JBQHWA010000079.1:0-1441 GCF_052064225.1 Blautia massiliensis (ex Liu et al. 2021)
GGCTCCTCCGCGTTCGCTCGCCGCTACTTACGGAATCGATGTTTCTTTCTTTTCCTCCGGGTACTTAGATGTTTCAGTTCCCCGGGTTCCCTTCCATACGTTATGGATTGGCGTATGGATGCATGAGGTCTGCTCATGCGGGTTTCCCCATTCAGAAATCTCCGGATCACGGGATATTTGCTCCTCCCCGAAGCTTTTCGCAGCTTATCACGTCTTTCATCGGCTCTTAGTGCCAAGGCATCCGCCCTGTGCCCTTATTGCTTGACCTTTCGCTTCATCACCCTAGCGTAGGTGATGCGGTCTCTTGATTCTCGTGTCTTCCGATACTCTCGTATCTTCCGACATGTGTTTGATTACTCTGTTCAATAACAGATAAATCGATGTCTTCCTATCTTTGCGTTTGCATTAATTTCTTAATACTTTGCGTTTAAGGATATTTGATTAACTTAATCAAATCTCATGTATGCAGTTTTCAAGGTACAATGTATTGGGCTTTATTGCTTAAAACCCAATAGGCTTAAGCGGACCTTTGCCCTATTGCTCATGATTATGAACTTTTCGGGGTTCTGGTTCATTTAAACCAGTGGGCTTAAGTGGACTCGAACCACCGACCTCACGCTTATCAGGCGTGCGCTCTAACCAGCTGAGCTATAAGCCCATCTTGAAATCTTTCGATTTCAGTGGAGATGAAGAGATTCGAACTCTCGACCCCCTGCTTGCAAGGCAGGTGCTCTCCCAACTGAGCTACATCCCCATTTGATCTGGCAGCCACCTGCTCTCCCACACCGTCTCCAGTGCAGTACCATCGGCCGCTTAGGTCTTAACCGTCGTGTTCGGGATGGGAACGGGTGTGTCCCCTAAGCGCATCGCTACCAGAAATATCATTATTCAGTTGCCTTGATAACTCAACAGTAAAACACATTCTTACTCTCTACTTTTTTCCTTAGAAAGGAGGTGATCCAGCCGCACCTTCCGATACGGCTACCTTGTTACGACTTCACCCCAGTCATCGGTCCCGCCTTCGGCAGCTCCTTCCTTGCGGTTAGGTCACTGACTTCGGGCGTTACTGACTCCCATGGTGTGACGGGCGGTGTGTACAAGACCCGGGAACGTATTCACCGCGGCATTCTGATCCGCGATTACTAGCGATTCCAGCTTCGTGTAGTCGGGTTGCAGACTACAGTCCGAACTGGGACGTTATTTTTGGGATTTGCCCACCCTCGCAGGTTCGCTTCCCTTTGTTTACGCCATTGTAGCACGTGTGTAGCCCAAATCATAAGGGGCATGATGATTTGACGTCATCCCCGCCTTCCTCCAGGTTATCCCTGGCAGTCTCCACAGAGTGCCCATCTTATATGCTGGCTACTGAGGATAGGGGTTGCGCTCGTTGCGGGACTTAACCCAACATCTCACGACACGAGCTGACGACAACCATGCACCA
>NZ_JBQHWA010000080.1:0-1372 GCF_052064225.1 Blautia massiliensis (ex Liu et al. 2021)
TGATGTTGTATAAATAAAGTTGACACCTTATTCTCAAAGAATTCATGTATAATAAAGAGAATAAGGAGGAACTCTCAATGTCACGTACCCAACGTAAATACGACCACGAATATAAGGTCCAGGCTGTCAAACTTGCCAGAGAAATCGGCGGTGCTAAGGCAGCCAAAGAATTAGGTATTCCAGAAGGAACCATCCATACATGGCTGAAAGCAGTTAGAGCCGGCACATTGGATATTGGCGACGGTGCACATACTCCAGATAGTGCAATGAGCCTCGCTGAGGAACTTGCTATGCTCCGCAAACGCGTTAAGGATCAGGATAAAGAAATCCGTCGTCTGAAAGAGGAAAATGAATTTCTCGAGGAAGCAAGTGCTTTTTTCGCAGCCAGCCGTCGGAAGTCAGCAAGAACCAAAGAATGATGTTTATTGCCATAAAAACGGAAGACGGCGCAATTAAGGGAAAACTCTCATTCTATTGCCGGATGCTTGGTGTCAGCCGCCAGGGGTTCTACAAATATCTTGCTCATAAAGACCGGCCCTGGAAATATCAGGATCTCGCTGATGCTATAAGAGCAATCCATACGGAGGATGAATACAATGATACCTATGGGCGTATTCGCATGTATCAGGCACTTCTCCTTAAGAAACCGGAAGGACTCAAGATTCCTAGTGAGCGAACCGTCTACAGAGTCATGGATGAAATAGGCCTTAGTCATCGACCAAAACGTAAGCCGAATGGTATTACCAAGGCGGATCGGGAAGCTCGTAAGTCAGAGGATCTTCTGAAGCGAGATTTCAAATCCGATAAGCCACTTGAAAAATGTGTAACTGACATCACCGAAATCAAGGCTAAAGATGGAAAATTATATGTTTCAGCTATCTTTGACTGCTTTGATTCCAGTGTCCTTGGTCTGGCAATGGAAAGCAACATGAAAGCAACTTTGTGCGAGCATACCCTGGATAATGCCTATCTGGCATATCCTGATCTGCGAGGGGCTATTGTACACTCTGACAGAGGAACACAATATACCAGTGAAACCTATCGTAAGGCTCTGGCAAAATACGGTATTATTCAAAGCATGAACAGTGCTGGTGGCAGGTGCCACGATAATGCCCGATGCGAAAGCATGTGGGCCAGAATGAAAAGCGAGCTTCTCTATGACCGCTACAATACGGAGACTATGACCACAGAGGAACTGAAGGTTCTCATTTGGAGATATTTCATCAGTTACTGGAATAACAGGAGGATCTGCTCTGCTAACGGTGGGCTTCCTCCGATGATCAAGCGCCAGAGATACTACGAATCTCTGGGACTGGCTGCATAGGCAGTGATATCTTTGAGATAAATGTGTCAACCAATATTGACAATATCA
>NZ_JBQHWA010000081.1:0-1259 GCF_052064225.1 Blautia massiliensis (ex Liu et al. 2021)
AACTCATCATGTCATGTAAGAAAACTCAACACACCAAACAATTTAAGTTGGATGCTATCAACTATCGAAAAGAACATCCGGATCTCACTCAGGTAGAATGTGCCAAGAATCTTGGCATCGGAGTCAGCACTCTTGCCAGATGGGAAGCGCAATTCCGAGACAATGAAGGCGACATTCCTGTTAGGGGTTCTGGTAATTACGAATCCGATGAAGCCAAGGAAATCGCACGTCTTAAGCGCGAGCTTCGCGACGCTCAGGATGCTCTTGATGTGTTAAAAAAAGCCATCGGCATTCTGGGGAAAGATTAACAGAAGCTATCTACACTGAAGTTTCTGCCAAAGTAGAGGCATCTAAAGTTACTGGACGCCGCGTCTCTACTTCCGGAATGCTGAAATTTTTAGGCGTATCTCGCTCTGGATATCGAGCTTTTCTGAATCGAAAAGTTTCTCCTTCAAAGCAGCGTAAAGAGGCTATAAAAAAGGAAATCCAGAAAATCTACGACAAATCCAAACAGAACTATGGTGCTCCCAAAATCACTCAGGAGCTCCGCAAGGCTGGCGAAATCATCGCCGAACGCACCGTAGGTAAATACATGCGTGAAATGGGCATTAAAGCCCAGTGGATTAAACCGTGGACCACCACAACGAGAGACTCCGATTTCAGTGAAGAACTTCGCAACATTCTTGATGAGCAGTTTAACCCAGAATGTCCTAATGCCGTTTGGTGTACTGACATCACTTACATTTGGACGCAGGACGGCTTTGTATACCTTAATTGCATCATGGACTTATTTGCCAGAAAAATCATCGCATGGACACTTTCTGACACGATGGAAGTATCCACTGTTATTGAAACTATTAATAAAGCAAAGGCCTATCGAAAAATCGATTTCCCTTTGATTATTCACACGGATCGTGGCAGCCAGTATGTTTCTAATGCTTGGCGCGAAGCCACTGAAAAAATGCAACGCAGTTATTCTCATACAGGTTATCCGTATGACAATGCCTGCATCGAATCTTTCCATTCCCTTATTAAACGTGAATGGTTAAATCGTTTCAGTATTCGTAACTACAACCATGCTTATCGTCTGGTATTCGAATACATAGAAACATTCTATAACACTGTCAGAATCCACAGCCACTGTGGCTATGTATCACCTGACGAATATGAAAAGCTGTATGAGAGGGGTATGTTACTGTCTGCTGCTTAGCAGGCAGAACTTCTCATTTTAATTTGTACTAAATCTTGACATAGGACCA
>NZ_JBQHWA010000083.1:0-1026 GCF_052064225.1 Blautia massiliensis (ex Liu et al. 2021)
TATCCGGCTGATGTTTGAGATGTACGCCCAGCCCACAACTTCCTACGGGGACATTACCCGGTACTTTGCCGAACAGGGGATTTTGTTCCATGGCAAAGAGCTGATACGCCCCACGCTGGCGCAGATGTTACGCAATCCTGTCTATGTGCAGGCAGACCTTGATGTGTACGAATTTTTCAAAAGTCAAGGTACAGTCATTGTCAATGACGTTGCCGATTTTACGGGCATGAACGGCTGCTATCTGTATCAAGGGCGAGATGTAAAGGCCAGCAAGAAAAACGACTTAAAAGACCAAATGCTGGTACTGGCTCCCCATGAGGGTATCGTCCCCTCCGACACCTGGCTGACCTGCCGCAAGAAGCTGATGAACAACATGAAAATCCAGTCTGCCCGGAAAGCCACCCACACATGGCTGGCAGGAAAAATCAAGTGCGGGAATTGCGGGTATGCTCTTATGAGTATCTACAATCCCTCCGGCAAACAGTATCTCCGCTGCACGAAACGGCTGGACAATAAAAGCTGTCCTGGCTGTGGGAAAATCATCACTTCGGAACTGGAAGCGGTTGTTTATCAGCAGATGGTAAAGAAGCTGGCAAGCTACAAGACGCTGACAGGAAAAAAGAAAGCGGCAAAGGCAAACCCGAAAATCACCGCCCTGCAAGTGGAACTTGCCCATGTAGACAGCGAGATTGAAAAGCTGGTGGACAGTCTGACGGGGGCAAACAATGTCCTGTTCTCCTATGTGAATGTGAAGATAGCGGAACTGGACGGGCGCAAGCAGGAACTTCTGGCAAGGATAGCGGAGTTGACTGTGGAGGCCATCAGCCCGGAACAGGTCAGCCAGATTTCCGGCTACCTCGATACCTGGGAGAATGTATCTTTTGATGACAAGCGGCGTGTGGTGGATTTGATGATCACCACCATAGCCGCCACAAGCGACAGCTTGAACATCACATGGAAAATCTGACTGGCGGCACCCCTCCCGTCAGATACCTACCCTGTGTAGTCCCTTGTAAACTGTACTTT
>NZ_JBQHWA010000084.1:0-954 GCF_052064225.1 Blautia massiliensis (ex Liu et al. 2021)
ATGATGAGTTCCTCCTCTTGTTATTATACATTTTATTTGTATCAAGGGAATATCTCATTTTTGTTTTGTACTAATTAGATGCTAACATCAATGTCAATGATGTTGAGAGGCTGCATGGGTGTGTGGCCTCTTTTCTTTTTTTGTTGGTGAGTCCTCCTTCAGCATGTCTTTATGACGGAACGGACGCCGAGGCTCAGGATACTGTCCGGTCTGCGGCTTCGTCGGGGGCTGGCTTCTAAGACGCCGGAAATCTGCTAAAACCGCTGAAAAAAATCCAGAACTCGCTCCTGCGTCGCTCAGACAGCTGGATTTTTTTCAGCAACGCAGATTCCCGCCGTCTAAGAAGCGCACCCCTCCTGCAGAGGCAGAGCCAGACAGTATCCTGAGCCTCGGCTGTGCATTCAGGCCGGAAAGGAAAAAAAATCCTGTAGGCAATAAACAATAGTATACATCCTTTGTTATCCCCAATCTATCGCAATACAATAAAATTAATGTAAAAAAATAAAAAAAGGTGTTGACAAACAATAGTGTATTCCGCTATAATTAACCATGCGTTTCGGATGAAAACACAGAAGAAATGCACTCCAATTTAATAAGAAATTATAAGTTCGGAGTCTGGAGAAGTACTCAAGAGGCCGAAGAGGTGCCCCTGCTAAGGGTATAGGTCGCTAACGCGGCGCGAGGGTTCAAATCCCTCCTTCTCCGCTATTTTTTTGAAAAAATAAATTTTTCAAAAAAATGAAAAAACTTGTTGACAAACGCTTGTGGATGTGATAAAGTAAACAAGCTGTCAGCGAGACAGGAAATCATCAAAAAAAGAGTTTGAAAAAAGTTGAAAAAAGTACTTGACAAACGATTTGAGGTGAGATAAAATAAACGAGCTGTCTGAGAGACAGACACAACAAACCTTGATAACTAAACAGTGAAACACATACGATTCTCGAAAATTTCTTT
>NZ_JBQHWA010000085.1:0-945 GCF_052064225.1 Blautia massiliensis (ex Liu et al. 2021)
TTTCCTACCGTTCCTTCAGCATTCGGCTTATCCTTGGGAGCTCTGACACGTGCCGGAATAATAGCGGTGCCATAGTGTTCAGCCATTTCCTGATAGGTTTCATTAATCTGCTGGTCTTTAAGTCCACCATTGTGAACAACTGCAGTTTTGCAGTTATCCGGTACGAGAATCCTGGCAACACCGCCAAAGTACTCGTACATATGGACATGAGCATTAATCCATGATTTCTGCTTCATATCCAGAAATGCTTCCACGTATGTATACTGGCTGTAAGTCATTACACCAACAAATATGTAGGCTTTCATGATTTCTCCGGTATCCGGATCAATGATTGTTGCAGGATCCCCTGCCCAGTCAACTTCAACCTGTTCACCGGGTTTCCGGTTGATATGCATGGTAGCACGATGTTTCTGCTCATCCTGTTGGATGTGGTAGCAGAACTGAGAATACATGAGTGGTTCTTCGCCATTGGCACGGCAATCCTCCATGTATTCAGTCCACAGGAGCTTTTTACTTACTCCGTTACGAAGTAGCTCCTTGCGGATGTAGTCGTAGTCAGGCATACGTTTATTAGGCGATACCTTGTTCTCTTTAGAGAACATGAGCTTTTGAAGCTCTGTGTCAGTCATTGCTTCATCAAGTGGCCATGAAAGTTTTAATTCTCTGGCACGTTTTTGGACTTTGACGACAGTTTTTTGTGCGACACCACAACTAGCCATGATATCGCGTTGTGAGAATCCCAGGCCAGTAAGGCGAATGATTTCTCTGTACTTGGTCATAATTGTGACCTCCTTACAATGAATTTACACCAACTGGTGCATGAGCTCATTATAAGGTTTTTATAGATAAATCGATTTCCTATTTAACGGAAACGCGATTTCCAATTAAGCGGATTAGCGATTTCCATACGCCGGACAGGTGATGGATTTCACCCCGGATTATTCA
>NZ_JBQHWA010000086.1:0-911 GCF_052064225.1 Blautia massiliensis (ex Liu et al. 2021)
CTCAAACTTCCCACACCAATAAGGTGTGCTGAACCTTGAAAATCCAATATTTCAGCCAATAAAAAAGGCATAAATACAATCCTTTGGTATAATGGAATTGTCCAGAAACCAAAATAGAAAAGGAGATTTATGCCATGTCCATTTTAGCACAGAACCATACGGATGAGGTAGCTTTACTTGATTGTATTCAGAAATTTTTTGCAAAGCATCATGTTGGAAAGTTACTGAAGCAATGTAATGGGACCAAGGAGAAAGGTGTTCCTTCCATTTCTCTTCTGAAATACAAACTTGGAAACATCTTCATCGGAAGAAGTATGTATATGCAGCAGCGTACCGGTTCTTTCAAGGAAGATTTCTCTAAAAATACCTTCTATCGCTTTCTGAATTCTGCTAAGACAAACTGGCTTCGTTTTACGTCACTCCTTGCCGCAGACATCGTTAACAATGGGATCAAGGATCTTACCGATGCCTCTCGTAAGAATGTATTCATCATTGATGACAGTCTTTTCAATCGTACCAGTTGTAAAAAAACTGAATTGGGTTCTAAAGTCTTTGACCATACTGGGATGAATTACAAAAAGGGATACCGTATGCTGACACTTAGCTGGAGCGATGGAAATACGCTTATTCCTGTTAATAGCTGTCTTCTTGCTTCGTCAAAGGAATCAAACATCATCGGCCCGGTAAAAGCATTTGATAAGAGAACTCTCGCCGGAAAACGTCGCAAACTTGCCCAGACCAAGGCCCCTGAAGCAATGCTGACACTGCTTGATACAGCCGTTTCTGCCGGATTATCTGCGGAATACGTTCTTTTCGACTCCTGGTTCTCTAATCCTGCTCAGATTACGGCAATCAAGCGCAAAGGAATGGATGTGATTGCCATGATCAAGAAAAGCAGTCGGATCAAGTAT
>NZ_JBQHWA010000087.1:0-721 GCF_052064225.1 Blautia massiliensis (ex Liu et al. 2021)
CCTTCAATCTCATAGATAACGATAAGGTCACATTTTCCGTTTTCCGGCGGATAGATCCGCAATTGTTTTATATGATCCATGTCCCTGAAAATCTTATTTTCAAGATATAGAAATCTTTCATGGATCCCATAGGTTTCTTCCATATAGTTTTTCAGATCCTTTGGCAGAGACAGCCGCAGCTGGTCTGAACCTTTCTCATGCCGGATCCCCATCTGCATGTATGTGACCGGGATATTGCCCTGTTTAAAACGGGGCGGATTTGGATCTTTGATCCCTCCGGTCTTTTTCAGGACATAGAAAGATCTCCATGCTTTGTCCAGCTGCTTGCAGGTCTCCTGTGCTGTCTGTGACGGAAGCTGTCTGTACCACAGATCTCCTTTATGCGCTTTTTTCTGATAATACCAGTCAGGATACTTTTCCAGTCCCAGCTCTTTATAATGATGACGTTCGTAGTTGCAGACATTCCAGAGTTTGGAAGCTGCATAACACATATGCCCTATGATATTGGAATATTCCGGCCGGATCTTTACAGATGTTCTGTGTGACAGCAGCATTCCTCTTCCCCCTTTGGACAGCTATGCAGATAGAGATCTACACTCCACCTTGGTTTAATACGACTTGCTCTGATGCTCAATATAACGGCGGATATTTTCCTCCGATACAGATCCGATCGTTTCCACATAATAGGAATGGTTCCACAGCTCTCCCTTCCATAGCTGGT
>NZ_JBQHWA010000088.1:0-681 GCF_052064225.1 Blautia massiliensis (ex Liu et al. 2021)
CTAAGTCATGAACCACCAGTTCAACTGGTGGTTTGATTATGCCCCTATAAGGGGCCTATGCCTGCAACGCCTGAAAGGCGGATGCCTCAAGCACTTATACCGGCCGGCCTCTAAAAGAGGCTATCTTCTAGTATCTTCTCTTTTCGATTCTTCTTTTTGTTGCTGAATGTATTCCTTTACCGCATCTTCTGTGATATTGCCTACTGTTGCGACATAATATCCTCTGGCCCAAAAAGCTTTTGACCATCCATTTACACTTTCCGGATATTTATCGTGTATCATTAATGCACTTTTTCCTTTTATGTACCCTACCACATCTGACACTTTTTCGCTTGGCGGAATGCTTAAACACAAATGTACATGATCTGCGCATACTGCACCTTCTACTATTTCTATGTTCCGGTAATCGCACAGTTTTTTTATTATTTCTCTTACATCTGCTTTTAATCTTCCGTACATAATTCGTTTTCTATACTTTGGTATAAACACTATATGATACTGGCATTTATACCTCGTATGTGATAAACTACTACTGTCCACGTTGGACCGCCTCCTATTCTCTTTAGTATTGGCTTGAGACACCTTTACTATTGTATCATAGGAGGCTTTATTATACATTCTACAACGTCACTACTACACTATTCGCCCCAGCATAGCTGGGGGATTAGCTCTTTCATTTAT
>NZ_JBQHWA010000089.1:0-650 GCF_052064225.1 Blautia massiliensis (ex Liu et al. 2021)
CCTGTGCACGGATCTTCACAGGATGATGGGCTTTTTTCTGCTCGATCTCCAGTCCCTGAAGCAGCCATTCTACCTGTTGAAAAGAGATCTCTTTTACTTCATCCGGTGTCCGCGGCCATTGGAACTTCATGTGGTCCAGCAGCTTCTTGGTTGCCAGTACAAAGCCGTTCCGGTCGTATCTCAGTACTTTTATGGAATCTCTTTTTTTATTGCAAAAGATAAAAACCAGGTCTCCCTGATATGGATCAAGTTGAAACTGTGTGCTGACTGCAGCGACTAACCCCGGGATCTGTTTACGGAAATCTGTACTGCCACATGCCAGAAAGATCCGGCTGGCCCCTTCCGCCATACGCCTCATCATAATTTTTTCATTACCTGCATCAGCTTTAATAAGGTATCCGGATGAAACCCATCCGGGATGTATAGTTTCATTCCCTGAAAATATATCATCAGCCGGTTATCATTGGTATTTGCTGTCCGGTTATTTTGGTGAGATGAGATTCCGGATGAAGAGAAAACCTCCGCAAATGTGGTTATAGTTTCCTGGTTGGTTTTTCCCATAGAATAAGTCCTCCTTAAAATATATTGGTTTTTCCCAGTATATCAATTGGTGGAGGAAATAGCACTACGCCTTCTTTTGAAGCACTTAC
>NZ_JBQHWA010000090.1:0-624 GCF_052064225.1 Blautia massiliensis (ex Liu et al. 2021)
GAAAAGCTGTATGAGAGGGGTATGTTACTGTCTGCTGCTTAGCAGGCAGAACTTCTCATTTTAATTTGTACTAAATCTTGACATAGGACCATCTGGATGTTTTATATAATATTTTTCAATCTGCTCTTTAATCTTATATTTCTTCATAAAGGACATAAGATACGGACAGCTCTTTGCATAATCTACCGGTAAAGAATGATTTGAATCCGTTTTTGACAACAATCGTGACATCTGTATATAGGAGTTTATGTCATTTTCATCTATCTGCAAATGATGCTTCACGCTGCTGTCATCCGTATAATCACCGGAATCCATGACAGATATACGCTCTGTCCTGCTGACTCCCTGATACATGGCATTTTCTGCCAGCTCCTTCATACGGATAATTGCACTGTCCCCTGCCTTCAACTCACTTAGAGCATGGGAATAATTCTTCCACACTTCCTTAAATTTAATGTCTTTGACTTCATCATCAAAAAGAAAGTTCATAACCTGAAAAAACTCTGCATAATGCTCATCAAGCTGATTTTCATCGTAAGCGCACAGTTTTAAGGTGTACCCCATAACTGAAATCTGGCACCCTGCGCTAGGATGCCAGACATGCGAGTATTTTACTCCATTTTT
>NZ_JBQHWA010000091.1:0-536 GCF_052064225.1 Blautia massiliensis (ex Liu et al. 2021)
AAAAGCTGTATGAGAGGGGTATGTTACTGTCTGCTGCTTAGCAGGCAGAACTTCTCATTTTAATTTGTACTAAATCTTGACATAGGACCATAAGAATTCACCCGAAAAGAAATGGTCGTTGTGTTGTGTTTTCCATGTCTGTCACCAGCCATCGCTTATTCCTCCTCTTCCTCATGTTTCTTATCTAGCAAACCTGCTAATTTACTCTGTGTAGACGGATACAGATGTGAATAAGTGTTCAACGTGGTTTCCACCTTTTCATGTCCAAGGCGTTCTGCAATCTCCAATGGAGCCACCCCCATATCAACCAGCATACTGGCATGGGAATGGCGGAGATCATGAAGTCGTATCCGCTTTACACCAGACCGCTCGATTCCGGTAGCCATACAATGTTCCATATGCGATTTGGTAAACCGAAAAAGTCTTTCCTTTTTCATAATTCCATATATAATGTACCCATAACAGTGGACACGCGAATTAGTGTAGTACCTGTTTTTCGGACACCCACACAAGACGTGCCCCTGTTCTTAAACACT
>NZ_JBQHWA010000092.1:0-517 GCF_052064225.1 Blautia massiliensis (ex Liu et al. 2021)
CAGGTTTTTAAGATTGAATATTCAGAGAAAAGGCGGCGTTTTGTTTATGTGCGTATATATAGCGGAACATTGCATTTGAGGGATGTTATTAAAATATCTGAAAAAGAGAAAATAAAAATCACAGAGATGTGTGTTCCGACAAACGGTGAATTATGTTCATCCGATACAGCCTGCTCTGGTGATATTGTAATTTTACCAAATGATGTTTTGCAGCTAAACAGTATTTTGGGGAACGAAATGCTGTTGCCGCAGAGAACATTTATTGAAAATCCTCTCCCTATGCTCCAAACAACGATTGCAGCAAAGAAATCTGAACAGCGGGAAATATTGCTTGGGGCACTTACAGAAATTTCAGATGGCGACCCTCTTTTAAAATATTATGTGGATACTACAACGCATGAGATTATACTTTCTTTTTTGGGGAAAGTGCAGATGGAAGTCATTTGTGCCATCCTTGAGGAAAAATATCATGTGGAGGCAGAAATAAAAGAGCCTACTGTTATATATATGGAAAGAC
>NZ_JBQHWA010000093.1:0-516 GCF_052064225.1 Blautia massiliensis (ex Liu et al. 2021)
TCCGTTAATGTTGTCTTTCCTGCGTCAACGTGAGCCAGAATGCCTAAGTTAATTATTTTCATGTGATTTTCCTCCTATCAACACCCAAAAAAGGGCATAAAAATACCCAGTGATAAATACTCCTATCACTGGGTAAATAACTCCAATAGCCCCAAAACACTTATATGTTTTCGGGCATATAAAATTACATGATAAAAGTATTCTTAAACTGGGTACAAAAAACTAAGCCCCATATTAAAAGTGAAACGGGACTGCTACTTTTTGTTCCCACTATCAAATTGACAGTTTATTTAAGAATACCTTGCCGCATATTTATTAACTCCTTGTATAATACTGAATCTAATTATATTCCTTAACCCTTTATTTGTCAAGCTGACAAACTAAAGCAGAAAAAGCGGCAGGATTTCCCCCTGCCACTAATCATCTGTTTATGCAAAAATAATTTCCTTTTCCACAATCTCCCTCGCACAAGCCCTTATGTTATTCGTTCTTCCAGTCCATTCTAAGGCGTTTTCT
>NZ_JBQHWA010000094.1:0-476 GCF_052064225.1 Blautia massiliensis (ex Liu et al. 2021)
TGGGTACGTGACATTGAGAGTTCCTCCTTATTCTCTTTATTATACATGAATTCTTTGAGAATAAGGTGTCAACTTTATTTATACAACATCACTTCTTAATGACAACTGTGGCTTCCACATCCATGCTCGCCACATGTATGTCCTTCCCCGTTGTTGTGCTCGTGATGAGAACATTTCACATCCGGATTATACTCAAGTGTTTCATTGATAAAAGCTTCTACTGCTTCATCCGCATCTCCGGAAACTCCTCCGAAAAGCTTGATGCCTGCTGCCGCTAACGCTGTCTGTGCGCCGCCTCCAATTCCGCCACAAATCAAAACGTCTGCATTCAATGCATTAAGAACTCCTGCCAATGCGCCATGTCCACTTCCATTCGTATCTACTACTTCTGAATGTACTACTTTTCCTTCCTCTACATCGTAAATCTTAAATGTCTCTGTGTGTCCAAAGTGCTGGAAAATCTGTCCATTTTCATA
>NZ_JBQHWA010000095.1:0-471 GCF_052064225.1 Blautia massiliensis (ex Liu et al. 2021)
GATAGGGCAAAGACCCTGGTTGAAGCTGCGCACAACAGTGTTGGACTTGACGGAGGGATTGGAACAAAAAGTGAATTATATATGCTGCTTGAAGAGCATCGCTTATGGAATTAGCAGTTAGAAGCCGTCAATAAAGTACTTGAGGAAATGATCCTAAAAGTACCACATGTGGAGAAGTTACTCGCCATTAAAGGAGTAGGGAGCATCACAATAGCAGGATTCATAGCTGAGGTAGGTGATATCAGACACTTTGATTCACCGAAACAGATCCAGAAGTATGCAGGACTGGAACTGGTAGAAAACAGTTCAGGAAAGCATAAAGGAAGGACGAGGATCAGCAAACGCGGGAGAAGGAAACTCAGAAAGATCCTGTATCAGGTTGATGTTAGCATCTAATTAGTACAAAACAAAAATGAGATATTTCCTTGATACAAATAAAATGTATAATAACAAGAGGAGGAACTCATCATG
>NZ_JBQHWA010000096.1:0-463 GCF_052064225.1 Blautia massiliensis (ex Liu et al. 2021)
CAGATCTGTAGTAAAATGCTGGCGTCTATCCTCTATGATTATGGCAGATTTTCGGTGGAAGTTAAATCCACCCTGTTATTAGGCGCTTACAATGATTTCATCAAAATACTTACCTTCACGGCGATAGTCTCTACATATCCGATTAGCCAAGGAAATATTTCCTTTCAATCCCAACTTAGAACCATGAAACAAAATTTCTCTATACGGATTACTTTTCGCAATTTCCTGTGCCTGTTCTCTGATTGACTCCTCTACTACTTCAGCCAAATCTATTTTTCCTACTGGCATATAGAGATAAGCTTCTCCTGGGCAGCTTTACTCGGAATCCCATCCTCATTTTCCCAACGCTTCACTGTAATAGCTGTAACGTTCGTAAGTGCTTCAAAAGAAGGCGTAGTGCTATTTCCTCCACCAATTGATATACTGGGAAAAACCAATATATTTTAAGGAGGACTTATTCTAT
>NZ_JBQHWA010000097.1:0-455 GCF_052064225.1 Blautia massiliensis (ex Liu et al. 2021)
TTGCGTTTGCATTAATTTCTTAATACTTTGCGTTTAAGGATATTTGATTAACTTAATCAAATCTCATGTATGCAGTTTTCAAGGTACAATGCTGACTGATGTTTTATCAGCCATCTGAAAGGAAAATAGCTTTTTCTCTCAGATCACTGGTAAAACCAGCATCTATCTCATCAGGTTTCCCTGTTCTTCTTTTTTTGATCTGGCGCCCACCTGCTCTCCCACACCGTCTCCAGTGCAGTACCATCGGCCGATTGGGTCTTAACCGTCGTGTTCGGGATGGGAACGGGTGTGTCCCCCAACCGCATCGGCACCAGAAATCTTTCAGCTTGATAGCTAAACAGTAAAACACATTTCTTTTCTCTACTTTTTCCTTAGAAAGGAGGTGATCCAGCCGCACCTTCCGATACGGCTACCTTGTTACGACTTCACCCCAGTCATCGGTCCCGCCTTCGGCA
>NZ_JBQHWA010000098.1:0-392 GCF_052064225.1 Blautia massiliensis (ex Liu et al. 2021)
TGTGCGGTGGTGCGGAGTATTTTCATGGGTTGTCCTCCTGTAAAAACGTATTTTCCGTTTTTATTTTCCGAATTGCTATTGACACTTTCTCAACAGCAACTGGCTTCAGAGTTATATTGAAAAGCGCAAATCATATCGTGATTGATTCATGGAACTCCTACATTCCTTGCGATTTTCCAAACCCTTAAAAATTCTTTACAAATAGCGCTCGAATGGCATTGAGAACGGCAATGATCATTACACCTACATCGGCAAATACCGCAAGCCACATACTTGCCAGGCCCAAGGCTACCTACGGTTCGTTTTGATGTTGTATAAATAAAGTTGACACCTTATTCTCAAAGAATTCATGTATAATAAAGAGAATAAGGAGGAACTCTCAATGTCACGTA
>NZ_JBQHWA010000099.1:0-392 GCF_052064225.1 Blautia massiliensis (ex Liu et al. 2021)
AGATGTATTCAAGAATACAGGAACGATTTAACTTATTTCACAAATGGGCAGGGAGTCTGCTTGACAGAGTTAAAAGGATACCAGCCAGCTACTGGTAAACTTATTTGCCAACCCCGCCGCCCGAATAGCCGTATAGATAAGGTTCGGCATATGTTCCACAAGTTAGCCTAACAGCTTGCATAAGTCGTATAAAATGAGATTTGAAAGGATTAGAAGCTAATTATGATGAAATGCGAATGGATATTATGTCCTGTTTGTGGGAGCAAAACCCGTAATAAAATTAGGAAGGACACTGTTTTGAAGAATTATCCCCTTTATTGTCCAAAATGCAGACAAGAAAGATTGATTAAAGTTGACAACTTGAAGATAACTGTCATCAAAGAGCCAGACGC
>NZ_JBQHWA010000100.1:0-375 GCF_052064225.1 Blautia massiliensis (ex Liu et al. 2021)
ACTTTGCGTTTAAGGATATTTGATTAACTTAATCAAATCTCATGTATGCAGTTTTCAAGGTACAATGCTGACTGATGTTTTATCAGCCATCAGAACTCACAAACTGTTTTTGTAAACTCTGATCACTGGTAAAAACCAGCTATTATAACAGTCCTTCCCGACTGATTTAGGGTTAGCACCGGACTTATCGAAAATCTTCTGGTTCCACTCTGTTTCCAACAGAGCTCACTTTCCAGTGCCCGTTCTATTTTTATCAGGCAGCTTCGCCTGTTTCTTTCTTTTTAATCTGGCGCCCACCTGCTCTCCCACACCGTCTCCAGTGCAGTACCATCGGCCGATTGGGTCTTAACCGTCGTGTTCGGGATGGGAACGGGT
>NZ_JBQHWA010000101.1:0-360 GCF_052064225.1 Blautia massiliensis (ex Liu et al. 2021)
CTTCTGAATGTACTACTTTTCCTTCCTCTACATCGTAAATCTTAAATGTCTCTGTGTGTCCAAAGTGCTGGAAAATCTGTCCATTTTCATACGTTACTGCTATTCTCATGATACCTTCTCCTTTTTCTGCTGCATATTTTTGATGAAGCTCCTGCTTGTAACATCCCCCAAGTCCACAATTACTGCTCTGACCATCACAGATTTTGAAATCTCCACCTTCAATTTTAAGCGGATATCCATCAATGAGTGCATCTGCTATTTTCTTCCTGGTGATATTGTCAATATTGGTTGACACATTTATCTCAAAGATATCACTGCCTATGCAGCCAGTCCCAGAGATTCGTAGTATCTCTGGCGCTT
>NZ_JBQHWA010000102.1:0-342 GCF_052064225.1 Blautia massiliensis (ex Liu et al. 2021)
GCTCAGTTATAATACCACTGGGAGTTATGCTTGTCAACCATAAATTTCAATTTTTTTAGATTTTCCTGGAAGTTTATTTTTATAGGACAATGTTTTATTCTTATTTGTAATTTTTAGGATTATCTTTATTGTTGTTTATTGTGTTGTTTTTTATAATAAGACTCTTCGCTGTATGGCGCTACGCCGGTCGCATTTTCAATGCGGTAAGTGCGAGGGAAGGCGATCTCAGAGTTCCGCAGCCCGAAGGCCCTCCCCCTCAACCTGTCCGAAAACCTTATTTTTAGGCATAAATTTAGCCCCTTTCCTTCATCTGTGACATTGAAAACTGAATAAAATACACAG
>NZ_JBQHWA010000103.1:0-324 GCF_052064225.1 Blautia massiliensis (ex Liu et al. 2021)
AAGTTTTTTTCAAACATTTTTGAGTTAAGATTTTGTTGTCGTTTCGTTGACGACTTGGATACTTTATCATATCTTCTGTCTTTTGTCAACTGTAAATTTTATTTTTCTGAAATTCTTTTTAATTGTTTGTTTTTCAAGAACAATTATTTGCGACAGCTCAGTTATAATACCACTGGGAGTTATGCTTGTCAACCATAAAATTCAATTTTTTTAGATTTTCCTGGAAGTTTATCTTTATAGGACAATTTTTTATTCTTATTTGTAATTTTAGGATTATCTTTATTGTTGTTTATTGTGTTGTTTTTTATAATAAGACTCTTCGCT
>NZ_JBQHWA010000104.1:0-319 GCF_052064225.1 Blautia massiliensis (ex Liu et al. 2021)
TATATTTCGTGTATGCAAGAAAAAGTGCCACACCCCTTGTATTTACAGGGATTGTGGCACTTTTTTAACTAATCAACTGTCAAAGATGAGAATATAGCACTCCCGCATGGAAAAGTCCAGAAAAATACAGAAAAAGAACAGGGAAAAGGAAAAACAGGGAGAGAAGGTTAAATGGGATAGGAGGTTAAAGGGGAAGTGGACAGTAAGGACTGAAATGTGTTAGAATATAAAATAAATTTCAGGGGCATTTTTAAGAAAAAAGCAGCCCGGGATCGAATAGAAGAAAATTACAGGAGGAAATCAACAAATGAGTCTTGCA
>NZ_JBQHWA010000105.1:0-316 GCF_052064225.1 Blautia massiliensis (ex Liu et al. 2021)
TCCCTGACATATATTTCTCTAATAGTTCATCGTTTCCCATAATTACCGCATCCCACTGTTCCATATCGTCATTGTCCGTTACATTTATATGAGGATGCTGCCCAACCTTTTGCTTCACTATAATTTCCGAAGAAAGCTTTGCTTTCATTTCTTGATATACCATTGGCAAATCAATCCCCTCTTGGTCAATTTTATTGATGAAAAAAATTGTCGGAATCTTCATTGTCTGTAGTGCATGAAACAGTATACGGGTCTGTGCCTGTATGCCATCCTTTGCAGAAACTAATAATACTGCTCCGTCTAATACGGATAAAGA